>JAFXRA010000349.1 GCA_017526725.1 Candidatus Rifleibacteriota bacterium | reverse complement strand
GAGGCATTTTCATCAAATTCTGGTGGAAACATAGGCATAGTTCCAGAGCCAATTTCGCCTCTTTGTCTAGGTGGTCTTCTCATACGCATAGTTCCAGATGCGTTTTCATCAAAACCGGGAGGCGGGCCCATTCTTCCCATATCAGAACCTTCTTCAAATTCGGGCGGGGGCATCATTTCTTGTTCATCAAACTCTGGTTGTTCCTGGGCCATACAAAGTCCAAAACTTAAACTCAATAAAGCAAGTAAAACAAAACTTCTTTTTAAGTTATAATTAGCCATAAGAGGTGTTTCTCCTTGTTATTACTACATATAATATTTATATCATTTCTTGGATAAAGTTGGGATAAATTTAATATTAAGCAAAGTTAAGTAAAGTTAATTTAGCTAACTATAGTCTATGAAAAAAACGTCATTGCAATACGAAAAAGCTAGCCCACGAATGAGGCAATCCAGAAAAGAAATTTTAACGCATTTGCCCTGTGGATATGATTGTTGAGATAATCCTCAACAATCATATCCAATAATTATCTTACCAAGTGCCGTTTTCTATTGTTAAACCAGTGCTACCGCTTGAAGAATTTGTTTTTAAATAACTGGAAGATTCGCCAACAAAGGCATTTTCACCAGATAAATTCTGATTTGTTAAAGTCAAAGTAGCTTTTCCACCATTAGAACCAACTTTTCCCCATTGGTCAGTTTCTTCAGCAATTATAAAGTAATCTGACGAGTAGTCGAAAGTATTCCCACTAAGATTTATTTTTGCTGTAATATTAGTTATAAAGAACATTGGAATATTTGATTCATTAATGGTAAAAGTAGAATCTACTGCTGTAAAATAATCGGTTCCAATACTGGAATCACCAGAGAAACTCTGATAAATAAATATACCAGCAGCGTCAATAACGTGATTGTCAGAATTGCTTTCAGAAGTCCCGCTGCGGTTTCCATTACCAGAACAAGAAAATTCACATTCTGTAATCGTAGCAGAACTACCACCTTCTACAACAACCATCTGGGCTCCATTTGCTGAACCTTTAGAAGAGGTTACGTTAATTATCCCTGTTGAATAAACCAATGGACTTCCAGCAGAATTTGTTTCTAGAGTCATATTTTCAGCATTGATTGTTCCGCTGCCTCTGTCTGTTGCAAGAGCTGCACTTGAGCCACCTTGGGTAGATATGTTTACATTGTTGGCATTGATTGTGCCACCGTAAGTAGCGTGAAGGCCTCTAGAACCTGCTGAACCTGTAGTTTGTATTATGGAATCAGAAATAGTTACATTGGCATTTGCTGTTGAAACAACTGCATTTGAACCGTTTGCAGAGGTATTTATTGTAGCATATTTGATTTCTGCACCAGATTCATCACCTGCAACAACTATTGCACTGTTTATTCCATAAAAATTGTAGTTATCGTTTACTTGCCCATTAGAAGCTGCTGAACCTTCTTTATTTATTATTACAGGGTTTGAATAATCGCCTTCTATAGTAAGTTTTCCACCATTTATTACTAGAAAGACAACTTGATTTGAGGAATTAGATTTTGAAGCATAAGTACCAGAAGCGATTTCTACTTCAACGCCGTTTATTAAATATGCGGCGTTTATTGTTTTGTTTGAACCATTGAAATTCACAGAAGCAGATCCTGCTTTTATTTCGTTTCCATTTACATCATATAGTTTTGTTGCGTTTGAGTCAGAAACTATATCGTTATTGTTAGAATTATCGTCTGAATCTTGGTCAAAATCTTCAGGTCTTCTGCCAAAATCAGAACCGTCAAGAATATCTATATTTTTTCCTCCCATTTGTGGAGGCATACCACCCTGTTGCTGGTCATTGCCGTTCATTCCGCCAAATTGCTGACCACCGAATTGTGGCATACCACCCTGTTGCTGGTCATTGCCGTTCATCCCACCGAATTGCTGACCGCCAAATTGTGGCATATTGCCCTGTTGTTGATCGTTGCCGTTCATTCCGCCGAACTGTTGACCGCCAAAGTCCTGATTGCTACCACCCATTTGTGGAGGCATATTGCCCTGTTGTTGGTCATTACTGTTCATTCCGCCGAATTGCTGACCACCGAATTGTGGCATATTACCTTGTTGCTGGTCGTTGCCATTCATATCACCGAACTGCTGACCGCCAAATTGTTGCAGTCCACCAGATTCTAACATTCTGCCCATTGGTTGACTGTTTCCTGTCATACCACCAAACTGTTGATTGCTACCAAATTGTTGGTTGCCTCCCATTTGTTGACCACCAAATTGTTGGGTCCCCCCCATTGGTTGCCCACCAAACTGTTGGTTTCCAAACTGCTGATTGCCACCCATTTGATTCATACCCATCATTTGGTTCTGCCCACCCATTTGTCTGTTATTCATACCTGACATACCGGGTGCGGCTGTAGCAATTGCAGTATAACCAGTAAACATTAACGCGGAAAGAAGTATTATTTTCTTCATAAATATGAAGCCCCTTCTTTGAACCAAAATTATTTTTACAACATATATTATTTATAACAGTTCTAATGTAAATATGGGGTAAAGCAAGTATTAAGCGAGGTTAAGCCAAATTAATAAAGTAAATTTTGTCTTAACATTTATTAATTTTTTATGACACTTTTATTATTAAAACACTGTTAATTAAATTAGCCATAATTATGCAATTGATAAGTTTAACTAATGCAAAGTGAAACACTAATTATTTATTGAATTCTCTTCTTAGAATTTCAGCAAATTCTTCAACATAATAGCCAGAATTGTCTTTTTTCCAGAAAGCATAATATTTTTGAATTAAAGATTTCCCTTTTTTCATTAATGGAATACATTTTACAGAATAACTAATATTGAGTTTAATATTCCCGGCTAGAGGCAGTATTCCTTGATTAGCAGATGCCAACATAATGCCCTCTTGAATATTATCTACAAATAAAAATACACCCTTAAAGCCGATTGTATTTCTAAAATAAATTTGTTCATTTTCCTGTTGATTTTTTGAAGCGATTAAAATAATAGGAAAATCTTTTAAATCCTCTATGTCAACTGTCTTTAATTTACTTATTTTACTGTTTTCTGAAACTACAACGTATGTTTCTACATCTTTTATATGATAATTAACATAATCCTGTGATGATACCCAACGTTTATCACATAAAATAAAATCTACTCTCTCAGATTTTATTTCTTCACAAAGCTCATCATGAGTTCCAGATATCACATTCAAATTAACATTAGGGTATTTTTGAGTGAACTTATATATTGCCTGTTGTAGTTCAAAACCCGTATTACTTTTCAAATAAGCTATATAAATAGAACCTCCAGACCTTTTGCCTATTTTGGCAACATCTCTGGTTATAACCTCAATATCGTTAAGCAGAACAACAGTTTTTTTATAAAGGTAATGACCCGCTTCTGTCACAATAAATTTTCGATTCTGCCTCTCAAATAACTTAACACCTAATTCTTTTTCTAATGATTTTATTTGTTGAGAAATACCCGATTGAGAAATACCGAAATCATCTGCGGCTTCAGTAAAAGAGTTATGTTTTATTATAGAATCGAAATATTTT
Source organism: Candidatus Rifleibacteriota bacterium (assembly GCA_017526725.1). The sequence continues at coordinate 1,474 of JAFXRA010000349.1, read as the reverse complement.
AGTTGTCTTATTTCCATAGTATTGTTTATCCCTAAGCTATATCATTATTTATGCTTTTGCTTTTTTATGGTAGCTATTCTTAAATCTAGCATAAATAGTTTTAACTAGTAAATTAGATAGATTGATAATATTGATAAGTTAAACTTATTAACCACATAATTTTATCTTATTTTACTATTTTATATTTTTTATGCTAAAAAATTAGTAAAGAAAAAAAACATCAATCTTTAGCGTAAGTAAGCAAATGTAAAGCAATCTTAATTGCTATTGTGTTTTTTTTAATCGTTTCGATATAATTAGATTAGCAAAGAAAATACTCTGTGTTCATTATTTTTGAGAAGACCTTTTCAAGAGCCACTGAGCAATAATATTCATAAAAAACCAGGAGAATATATGACCAACAAAAAATTATTCTTAGTCTCAGCATTATTTATTGCATTACTTACATCTGGTTGTGGCAACAATTCAGATGATAACCCTGTTGCTGCAGTAACCACAACGACTGGAACTACTACTAGTACCACAACAGGCACTACTACAGGCACAACGACAGGAACCTCAACAAATATTCCTAGCACAGATTATTCTATTTACCTGGAAAACACCTCAAGTTGGTCAAATAACTCAGGCTCATCTGTAAGTTTAAGTAATGTTACAACTGTTCCTTATACTTTTACCGCAGATGATACAAATACTTCCTATGATCCTTCTACAGCGACAACATTTGACTTTGATGCTTTAAGTTCATCAAGAGCTTCTACCTCATATGAAAATGGAATTCTTACCATTGATCAAGCTGGAACTTACATTTTAAAGGGTACACTGAACGGTCATATTTGTATTCCTGATAAAATTAGCGACGGAGTTACTCTTGTTTTAAGTGGTGTAACTATTAATGGTCAGACTCATTCAGCAATATATAGTGCAAAGAAAACCCCTTTGTCTATCATTATTGAAGGAACAAACACTCTGAATGATGCTTCTTCTTATACTTATGCAGATGATGATGAACCTAGTGCCTGCCTTTTTTCTAAGGGTGATTTGACTATTAAAGGGAATGGCACATTGAATATTAACGCTAATTGTGCTGTTACTGACAAAGAATCAGATGGTATCCAGTCTAAGGGAGAAAATGGAATAGTAATAACTGGTGGGAATATAAATATAACCACAAAAGGCACTGATGGCGGAAAAGCTTTAAAATCTAAAAACAATATAGCGATTAAAGATGGCAACCTGACTCTTAATGCTCCAGATGGCTGTATAAAAGCTAAAGGCTATGTTTACATCAATGGTGGAACTTTCAATTTAACTTCTACTAACGGCGATTTAATCAAAGTCGAAAACGATTGGGAAGACGATAGCGAAGTTACACCAGATGGAGATTTCTATATGGACGGTGGTACAATTACAGGAACTGCCTACGGCGATGGAATTCAAGCCACCGACGAATTATTTATTACTGGTGGTAATG
>JAFXRA010000348.1 GCA_017526725.1 Candidatus Rifleibacteriota bacterium | reverse complement strand
TTCCGATGAAAAGATACTTTTATCGCAACTTTTTGATGCAAATAATAATACTCTATTTAGTAGCTCTTCTATAGCTATCAATGATACATCATGGCATGAAAAAACTGTAACGACTACAATTCCAAATAAAGCTGTTCGTGCGCGTGTATCGCTGATAGCAGTATATCATCGTGGAGATGAGGCTGATGCCTATTTTAAAAATGTGAAGCTTGTCGTAGACCAATATTCTGCAACGCCTTCGAATCCGTCTGAAACGCCTTCGAACACGAACCAGAACACTCCTTCGTCCAAGCCTTCGAATCCGCCTGCAACGACTTCGAATCCGAACCAAAACACTCCTTCCTCCAAGCCTTCAAATCCTCCTGCAACGACTTCGAATCCGAACCAGAACACTCCTCCGGCCATGCCTTCGAATTTGTCTGAAACATACTCAGATATTTTGTCCGAAACTGGAGAGAACGATACCATGATGGTCGTGTATCTCAAGAAGGGCGATGAAATCTGTGTCGGTGGCTTTGTCGACGGAGATCATTACGAAAATTGCAACATCATTAGAGTTGACCGCTTTGTAGTTCCGAACGAGCCAATTCCGGAAGGCTGGATAAAGAGCCACAGCAGGGTCATTGACTTGGCTTACTTGTATTCAAAAAGGAACAGACCAAACTATGGGCCTGGCTTCTGGCTGAGGGGGCTTTGCAAAGGCGAAGCTGTCCTCTATTTAGAGGCAAGGAGCAAGAAAACGAAACAGGAAACAATCCTCAAGCTTAGGGTCATTGTGGTGGATTAGTGGCATTGAGTATGCCGAGTTAGGTCAGCCGCCCGCCCTCAGACAGTCTCCTACTTCTTTTAGAGCGTAGAGCACAGAGCGATAGAGCAACAGGGTTCAGAGTGGTGGGTGGTGCGACATAACCGTCATTGCAATGACGGTTTTAGCAGAGACTTTCGTTAGCTAAAACAATTCCCTACGCCCTATACCCTCCTCCCTAACCTCTTTCCTAAAAAACTTGACTTGTTTTTGTCTTTGCCTTAAACTTTTTTCAGTAAAAAATGGTTCAGATTTTTTTTTCGCTGAAACCTAAAAATTAAAGGTCAGGAGTGCATAACGTGACTACCAAGACTTATGCCATGATGGATGGCAACGAAGCCACCGCTCGTATTGCTCACAAAGTTAACGAAGTAATAGCAATTTATCCTATTACTCCATCAAGCACCATGGGTGAACATGCTGATGCTTTTTCAGCAGCAGGTATGACTAACATTTGGGGAACTGTTCCAAGTGTTTATGAAATGCAGTCAGAAGGCGGCGCTGTAGGCGCTGTTCACGGTTCTTTAGCAACTGGTGCTCTTACTACTACTTTTACTGCTTCTCAGGGCTTGTTGTTGATGATTCCTAACATGTATAAAATTGCTGGTGAATTGACTCCAACAGTTTTCCATGTTACTGCTCGTTCAATAGCTTGTCAGGGTCTCTCAATATTTGGTGACCACGGCGATGTTATGGCTTGCCGTCAGACTGGTTTTGCAATGTTGTCTTCTAACTCAGTTCAGGAAGCTCATGACTTTGCTCTTATCGCTCAGGCAGCTACTCTTGAAGCCCGCGTTCCATTTATGCACTTCTTCGATGGTTTCAGAACCTCTCACGAAGTAAACAAAATTGAAACAATTGATGACGAAACCATCAGAGCTATGATTGACGACGATTTAGTTATGGCTCACAGAGCTCGCGGTTTGAACCCAGAAAAACCAACAATTCGTGGTACTGCTCAGAACCCAGACGTTTACTTCCAGGGTCGTGAAACAGTTAACCCATATTATCTTAAGACTCCAGAAATCGTTCAGAAAGCTATGGATAAACTTGGCGGAATGACTGGACGTAACTATAAGATTTATGAATATGTTGGTGCTCCAGATGCAGACAGAATCATCGTTATCATGGGTTCTGGCGCTGAAACAGTTCATGAAGTTGCTGAATACCTCAATGCAAAAGGCGAAAAGGTCGGTCTTGTTAAAGTTAGATTGTTCAGACCTTTCAGCGCAAAAGACTTCATCAAAGCTTTCCCGAAGACAACTAAGAAAGTTGCCGTTATGGATAGAACCAAAGAACCAGGTGCTGCTGGTGAACCTCTCTACATCGATGTAAGAAACAGCATCGGCGAAGCAATGGAAGACGGACTTGCTCCATTCACTTCTTGGCCAAAAGTTGTTGGTGGCCGCTATGGTTTGGGTTCAAAAGACTTCACTCCAGATCAGGTTATTGCTATATATGATAACCTCAAAGCTGACAAGCCAAAGAATCATTTCACTGTTGGTATTATTGATGATGTTTGCAACACCAGCCTTCCAATGGGCGAAGTAATCGAAACCGGTGATCCAACTACATTCTCTGCAATGTTCTATGGTATGGGTTCTGATGGTACTGTTGGTGCTAACAAAGACTCTATCAAAGTTATCGGTACTAACGCAAAAGACTATGCTCAGGGTTATTTCGTTTATGACTCAAAGAAATCTGGCAGCATGACCATTTCTCACTTAAGATTTGGTGACAAGCCTCTCCACTGCCCATATTTGATTTCTCACGCTGACTTCGTAGCTTGCCATAACTTCTCATTCATTGAAAAATACAACATGGTTAAGCCTCTCAAGAAGGGTGGCAACTTCCTTCTCGAAACTGAATACAGCGCTGACGAAGTTTGGGAACACCTCCCAGTTGAAACTCAGGAAGAACTTATTAAGAAACAGGCTAAGCTCTATGTAATCGATGCTAACAAGCTCGCTAGAGAAATCGGTCTTGGTGGCCGCATTAACATCATCATGCAGACTTGTTTCTTCAAGATTTCTGAAGACAAGATTATGCCAGAAGAAAAGTTCAAAGAACTTCAGAAGAAGGCTGTTAAGAAGACTTACGGCAAGAAGGGCGATGAAGTCGTCAAGATGAACTGCGACGCAATCGACAAAGCTCTTGAAAACTTGCACGAAGTTAAGATTCCAGCAAAAGCAACTTCTACTGAACATATTAAGAAATCAATGCACGTTGAAGATGCTCCAGCAGAAATCAAAGAACTCGTTAGCGGCGTTCTTGAACCAATCTTGGCTGGTAACGGCGATGCAATCAAAGTTAGCCAGATGCCAGATGATGGTACTTATCCAACAGGCACTAGCCAGTTAGAAAAACGCAATGTTGGTCTTGATATTCCTGTTTGGAATCCAGAAGCCTGTGCTCAGTGCGGTCAGTGTTCTGCTGTTTGTCCACACGCTGCAATCAGAATGAAGATTTATGAACCAAAATATGCAGAAAAAGCTCCTGCTACATTCAAGTCTGTTGCTGCTAAGGCAATCAAAGACGATATGAAGTTCACACTTCAGGTTGCTGCAGAAGATTGTACTGGTTGTGGTCTCTGCGTTGGTATTTGTCCTCTCAAAGCTAAAGGCGTTCTTACTATGGCTCATAAGACTCAGGAAATGCGCGAAGCTGAAGCTGCTAACTGGAAGCACTTCACTGAAGTTATTCCTGAAACCGACCGCAAGTATATTAATTTGAATCTCATCAAGGGTTCTCAGCTTGTTAAACCTTTGATTGAATTCTCTGGTGCTTGTGCTGGTTGTGGTGAAACTGCCTACATTAAGTTGCTCACTCAAATCTGTGGTGACAGACTTATGATAGCTAACGCTACTGGTTGTTCTTCAATCTATGGTGCTAACCTTCCAACAACTCCATATTGTAAGAATGAAAAGGGTCATGGTCCTGCTTGGGCTAACAGCTTGTTTGAAGACAACGCTGAATTTGGTCTTGGTATGAGACTTGCCGCTGACAAGATGATGCAGGAAGCAAAAGAACTCTTGAAGAAAGTTCTTGATAATCCAGAAGGAAAAGCAGAAGTTAAGGCTGTTGCCGAAAAACTTATGAACAATCCTCAGAAGACCGCTGAAGAAATCGAAGCTCAGCGTGGTTATGTAGCTGAATTGAAGAAACTCATCGGCGGTTGCGACTGCAAGTGCGAAACTGGCAAACGTCTTGCTAAGGTTGCTGACTACTTGATTAAACGTTCTGTATGGGTAATCGGTGGTGACGGTTGGGCTTACGATATTGGTTACGGCGGACTTGATCACGTTCTTGCTTCTGGCAAGAACATTAAAGTTCTCGTTCTCGATACTGAAGTTTACTCTAACACAGGTGGACAGATGTCTAAGGCTACTCCAATAGGTGCTGTTGCCAAGTTTGCTGATTCTGGTAAGACTATGGCTAAGAAAGACCTTGGTATGATAGCTATGACTTACGAAAACATCTATGTTGGTAAGATTAGCTTGGGCGGCGATATGAACCACGCTCTCAAGACCATGAATGAAGCTGAAGCTTATGACGGTCCAGCTCTTATCATTGCTTATGCACACTGCATTAACCATGGTATCAACATGACCAAGGGTCTTGACGAACAGAAACTCGCTGTTCAGACTGGTCACTGGCCATTATATAGATTCAATCCTGAACTCAGAGCTCAGGGCAAGAACCCATTAACTGTTGACTACAAAGAACCAACAGATAATGAAACTATCAACTTCAGAACTTTCGCTGGCAATGAAAACAGATTCAAACAGTTGCTCAGAAAGAATCCAGAAGGTGCTAAGGTTCTCTTCGATAAAGCTCAGCAGAATGTTAAACTTAAATATGCTCTCTATAAACAGATTGCAGACATTAAGCTTTGATATTTAACTAAGTAAAAAATGCCCTCAGTGAAAACTGAGGGTATTTTTTTGTCTCATCTCTCAATTCTCAACCAATCACCACTAATCACCACTAATCACCACCAATCTACCCATACCGCTATACGCTAGACTTACAAGGCTTTTTGGAATATAATTATAATTAGAATAGGTTGTACAATTGATATAACATCTAGTGGATAAATACCAAGGTTTGGAAAATGTTCTATAATGTTTTTTCTTTTTTCTATTCTTTTGTATATAAATTCCGAAAACAGGGTTTTACTTTAGCTGAGGCCTTAATAATCACAGTCATGACTGGTGTTTGTTTACTGCCGATTTTAGGCACAATGCAGAATGCTCAGGTCAGAACAGAAAAATTTGATCACCAGTCTAAAATGCAGCAGTATGCCCGCTCACGTCTTAATGCTGAAATAGCTAATGCTGCCTTTGACCATAAATCTATCAACTTAGACGACGAATTCCACTATATTGTCTATTTTGCTTCCAGTACAACAGATGAATCTGCAGAAGCAGTAGATGCTAAATTGATAGAACTTCCGAAATCTTATGTCACCTTAGAAGACTTAGCTTCTTTAACCTTGGACCTAGATCACGATAATTGGGCTACTGCCGCTGTTAATTTATTAGGAATAAGCAGAGACAAGGGTGCTCCTTATCTTCAAGTAGTACATGCTTATAAAACCTCAGTAGAAAGCAAGAATAATCCTAGTTTAGCTGAATTTGGAAAAGACTCTAATAAAATTGATACCCCAAAAGCTCTTTTGGGCATTGTTGTTAAAACCTGTCTGATTAAAAGTAATGAAGACTTTTATGACCCCTCAGATGGGGCTATGGTAACAGCATTTAACGCAGATGGGTCAATAAAAACAACAGATAAAGATTCTTCTGTTTTACCGGTTACACTTTTTTCATTTGTTAATCTACCTACTGTCAGCGACGAAATGATTTGGCTGGCTGATGCTTTAAATTGCGTTATTTATGGTATAGATCCTATATCTAGAGGGGTAACAACAATACCTCTTCCTCGTTCTGAAAATCATGCAGATAAGCCTGAAAATCCCAATAATGACCCTTTCCGCCCTTGGCATATTGCTGTTCACCCTTCTTTAAAACTGCTGGCAGTAATGATGCAGGAAAAAATAGTTTTAGTTAATATTGATAGTAAAGGCCCTCTTAAATATGATGTAAAAGACACGATACTTACTAAAACAAATATGGGTAAAAATATTTGTACTATAGACAAAGAGTTTGAGCGTGCCTATGAGGATGGCGGTATATGTTTCAGGCCCGATGGTAAAGTGTTGTTTTTTACTCAAACTATAGGCAAAAACAGTAGTAAAATATATGCTTATGAACTTAAGTCATATATTAATCCGACAACTAATGTTCTTGATTGGGAAAAAGGAGCCAACAATACTCCGTATTTTACTAAGCTTTCAACGTCAGGTGTATCCTGCAGTTTAAAAGATGATCTAATTGTGGGTTTAAAACCATCAAATGATGGTTTTCTTTATGTAGCTTTTAAAGAGGTGCCTAAAGAAAAGAATTCTCATAATAAAAAAGGCGGCATGATATATAGATTTCCTATGTATCTTTCCGATTGGTCTAGTTGGGATGGTGAAGAATTTTCATATTTGGAAGATAAAAAATATATATCTATAGATGTAAGCCCTGACGGGAATAGGTTAGCTGCAATAACAGAAACTGACGGTCTATTGATTGAGTATGATACAAAAACTAAAACTCAGATTTATAATCCATTAACGATAAAAAATGGTGATAAAATGCCAACGCCGTTTAAAAATGCGTATGTGAGCATATCTGATAAAGACACAGATTATACAAGTAAAAAGAGTTTGAGTGTAGCTGTTACAAGTAAAACCGAAATAAAAAAATCACTTGTTGGTAATTTTGAATCCAATACCTCTACTCCTTTTAGATGTTCAAAGGTTGCCAGTGGAACTGAAGGAGGTTTTGTAGTCGTTAGTCCAGACGGTAAAAATATTGTTGCCAATGACAGGAAAAAGCCTTGGATTTATTTCTGGAATACTGGAACAACTAATTCTGAAGATTCATTAACTATAGAAAACAATGGGATTAGTGAATTCTTATTAGATACTAGTGTTACAGAACCAAAACAGGAAAAAGGTTATACCAGTCTTGAAACTACGAAAAGAGATATATTGGCAGCATCTTTTGCGAATAATAAAATAAAACTCTATGATTTAAACACTTTTAAGGAATTAGAAGACGAGGGTTTTGTTGCAACCTATTCTTTATCAGATTTAGTGATGAACAATTTAGGCAATATGTTGTTAAGCAGTCATGATAATAATACTACTGGTTGTTTTCAGTATAATATTACTGATGGTTCTTCTGTGAATCCTACAGTCAGTGTTTATAGAAGAAAGGCTGTTTTTGATGACAGTTGGCCTAATATGGCATTTGCTCTCCAGTATAAAAGAAATGATGCTGGAGAAATAACAAATGAGGGTTTTTATAATTTATATTATTCTTCTACTGACAAATGGGAAACTGTTGCTACAGATACTTATGACCGCAGAGATTTTAAAATTAATTCTGAATGGCAAGGATTAGATATAATTGGTATGCCAAATGGCGGTGCCATGGCTCTTTATGGCAAAGCTGACGGTTCGTCAATGTTAGAATGGATAGGCCGTAGAAACTGGGGTTCTTCTAATATTGGCAAATATAAACTCTTTGCTAGATGGACAAATATAATTGATTCTTCATCTATTTCTGAGTATTTGCCTGAATCTACTTTGAATGCATTTACTAATGCGGATAGTTCTCTAGGCGGAATATATCGTCTCGTTACACCAGTAAAAGCAAATACTATAGTTAATTCGTTTGATGTTAAAACAGCTAATTGGTCTGGAGATACTAAACGCTTTGTTACGCCAATTCTATTAAGAAAATTAGCTGATGGTGGATTTTTAATAGTCAATTATGCTTTGAATTCTTTATCCTTAGCTAAAAACACGGAGTATTCAAATAATAGTATTAATTGGTATAATACATTTAATATTAATGTTGATGATACCTATTATTTAGGATGGTGGAGCGGAACTGTAACAGGGCAAATAAGTGGAGGGGCTATTGGCTGGGATCCTGCTGATACTGGCTATACTTGTATAGGAGATTTAAAATTAAGTAGTGGGGTGTATGGGTATTCGAATCTTCCTGGTGAAGCCATATATGATAATAATCTAAAGAGAAAATATAATATAAGATTTAATGTAACTTCTGTTCAAAAAAATAAAAAAAGTGCTTTCCCTCCTTTATTTTCAAAAAAAATAGCTATAAGTCCAGATTGCGGAACTCTTGCTATTCTTTCAAGCAATGATAATAGCTCTAGTGAAGAAGATAAAGTGCCAGTATTAAGTCTTTTCGATTTCAACAATTATAATTATGGTCCTGAAACACAGATTGAAGGTATGCTGGTTGATTATAGAGAACCTTGTCAATCAGGAGTTTGGAATGTTAACGTTTCTAGTGGAAAGACTTCAACATGGCCTGTGGAACATAACTTTTTATTTAAGAAAGTTGATTCAAAATGTCATTTTCAAAATGGACAAATTAATTCTTTCCCTTGTGCTACTTCAAAAAATGATTCTTGGACATCTTTTAATCAATATCCTGCGAATTATTATACTTCTACATACGAAGAAAATATTTCAGGTTTAGGAGATATTAATAATTCAAAAAGAATAGCAAATAAAAGATTTTTGGGGTATATAAGGCCTGAATATAATGCAAAGTATTTTCAGTTTTATGGCGGAGATGATATAAGGTTTTTTTATAATAATATAATTCTTGATGGAAGAGTTGAACAAGGTGCGTATAAACAATGGGATTCAAATATAGTTATTAATTGTAA
>JAFXRA010000347.1 GCA_017526725.1 Candidatus Rifleibacteriota bacterium | reverse complement strand
GATAGAATATTTATGTTTGAATATTCTGTATATTCTGTTATTTCTGCAGAAGGCTGTGCTGCAATTTTATGGAATGATCCATCAAAAGTTGAAGTAGCTGCAGGAAGTTTACAGCTTCGTGCAAAAAATTTACTCGATGCAGGAATCATTGATGGTATTCTTCCCGAGCCATTAGGAGCTGCTCATAGAGATTATCGTTTAGCAGCAGATGAAATTCGTAAATGTATTTTTAATAATTTGCCTTGTTTAAATAAAATTTCTGCCGATGAATTAATAATGCAACGTTATAAAAAATTTAGAGCTATGGGTAAGTTTGCTATTCAAGGAGAAGTAAATGCCTAAGAAAAAGGCAAAAGTTGAAGATAATCTTCCGAAAAATGCTGATGAAAGCATAATCAGCATGGATGATAATTCTTCAACAGCTGATTCTGAAAATAAAAACGAAGAAAATGATTTTCAAAGTCATACTGATGATGTAGTTGATATTCAGGATGAACGCGAAAAGCTTAAAGAAGAGTCTATTTTTGACGATTCTGTTAAGCTTTATCTTCAGCAATTAACAAAGCTGACTTTAGCTACTCATGATCAGGAAAGAGAGTTTGCCAAACGCATTCTTGAAGGTGATCATGAAGCTAGAGAGGCTCTTGTTACTGCAAATTTACGCCTTGTAGTTAGTATAGCTAAAAAATACACAAATAGAGGTTTACTGTTCCTGGACCTTATTCAGGAAGGTAACTTAGGCTTACTTCGTTCAATCGAAAAGTTTGATTACACAATGGGTTATAAGTTTTCTACTTATTCTACCTGGTGGATAAGACAGGCTATTACTCGTGCTATTGCAGAACAATCCAGAGTAATTAGAATTCCTGTTCATATAATGGAACTGGTAAACAAAGTCAGAAGACAGATTAGTAATTTTGTTCAGCAGTATGGCCGAGAACCAACAGCTGAAGAATTAGCAAAACAAACAGATTTGCCTATAGAAAAAATTAAAGAAATTCAAAAGTTAACTCAAGAACCAGTTTCTTTGGAAGTCACAGTTGGTGATAAAGAAGATACTGTTTTAGAAAACTATATATCCAATGAAGGTGCAGTCAGCCCAGAAGAAGCTGTAATTGACAACATTCTTAGAGATCAGATTGCTAAGGTATTAGAAACTTTAAGCGAACGCGAACAAACTGTTATTAAATTGAGATTCGGTTTAGAAGACGGTATTCCTAGAAGTTTGGAAGAAATAGGCCGAATAATGGGTGTTACTAGAGAACGTGTTCGCCAGATTGAAGAAAAATCTCTTAAAAAGCTTCGTGTAAATTCATCACCGAAGCTGCGTGATTACTACAACAGATAATCTTAGAAGTTTCAACCTTCAATCTTCTATCTTAAATAATTACCAGATGTCGTAAATATTTGCTGAGTCAGGATCAGGAGATTCCATTTTTTCTACAGGTTTAGATTCTTCTTCTGCCTTAGTGTCAGAAAGTGATTCTAATTCAGACAATAAGTCATCTTCTTCTTCTGAGGACTCAGTATTGATAACTGTTTTGTTAGAAGTTTTCAATTCAGGAACCATTTGTTTTGCAGAATTAATAATTTCTGTTAAACCTGTGGCAAATTGTTTTTGAACACCCTGTTCCAAGAATTGTTCAAGGTGAACAACAGTTCTTTCAGATGGATATAGAGCTTTAAAAGTTGAGATGTATTCTTTGGTTAATCTGTATTCTTCGTCTTTTAGCTGACGAATTGCTGTTTTTAATCTGCCTGACAAGTCTTTATCACGTTTTAAATCAAGACCAATCGCAATAAATAATGAACTGAAGAAAGCGCTTCTTGTCGAATTGATTACTGATCTTGGCAGAGAAAAATAAGGAATATATAAAGCAGAATATCCCCATATTTCTGGTCTGGCCTGTTTTAAAGTTACAGCTAGTTTGCCATTTCCAAAGCGTTTTGCTAATTCATATATTTTTTGAACTTCATTTAGAAAAGTATAAATATTTCTATGAATACTCCAAAGTTCTTCTTCTGCTCTCTTGGGAACAAATGTTATACCTGGCAGAATTACAAAAGGAGTTGAATTATCGTTCAGAAGTATATTATCCTGACCTAATTCTGACATGGCTTTAGCTTCGTTTTTGAGTAGCCAAAGCTTAAAAGGTGTTGTAATATCATAATTGGCAGAAGATTGGGCATAGCTGATTGAGCAGATAAAAGTGAATAATATCATTAAAAAATATTTTTTCATTTTTCAACTCCTGTCATTTTGAGACTATAATTGGTTTTCTTTTCAAAATTCCAAAGATTTCTTGATATTGCAATTTCTTTGCAAATAAGCTTTGCTTTATAGTCTGAACTCCATTCTGCTTGATGTATTACGCCTTCAGCCATATTAAAGATGATTTTGCCTTTATAACTGATTAATCTTGAAAAGTATTTGTCATCAGAAACACCAAACTTTGTTTCAAAAGTTATTTCTGCAAGATTTCTTATGGTATTTACCTTTGCCAGGGTAAGGTTCCATTTAACAGGTATTTTTTTGCCAAAAGCTATTACTTCACTGTTTTGAACAATAGATGTTCCTATTTTCCAATCCCCATCAGGGAAAACAATGAAAAATGGCAGGCGATTTCTATCTTCGGCTGGAGCCCCTTTTAATGAACCATTTGGAGAAATATATCTTCTGAAAGTAGCGTTTGGGCTTCCAATATCCAGTATAAACGCATTGTCCTGGTATCCTACTGTTTTAATGATGAAATCTACACTTTTACTATCAGAAGTCTTTTTGGGGGAAATAATAGGAGCTGATACTGCAGAAACATCCTGCTGAGTATAAGTATAAGAGTATACTGCGCCCTTAGAAAAGTTATATTTGATTTCAGCAGCATTTGTCGGGGGTATTAATAATGAACATAGCCCCAGAACTAATCCTAATATTTTTCCCTTCATATTATACTCCTTTAATTAATTATTAACGGGCATAGACGGTTCTTCTCTGAAACGATTATCGTTCCAGCTTGGTTTAAAGAGAATTTGTTCTTTTATATGTTCTTTTTCTTCTTCAACAGGGTCGGTTTCGCCAAGAATAGGTTCGATTTTGAAATATTCTGTTTCGAAACTGTCTGTCGGTCGAAGTATTATTTCACGGCCGCATCTTTCAGAAAGTTCCTTTAGTTTTTCATCTTTATGGCCTCTGATAACCTCTAATAAACATTTATGAGCGTAAACAACCAATTTATGGGTTTGATATCTTTTGGCTTCTTCTAAAATATTGGTTTTTATTACATTAGCCATTGTCTGATTTGAGAATACTTTACCAGAACCTTGGCAGCATGGACAGACTTCCTTTCTGATTTCATCAAGACTTGCAGATGTTCTGCGTCTAGTCATCTGAACTAAGCCTAATTCTGAAAAATCAAGAATATTGGGTTTGTTCTTATCACCTTTAAAACCTTCTTTTAGGCATTTCAGAACTTGACTTCGGTGAGCAGGAGTTTCCATATCTATGAAGTCGATGATTATCATTCCTGAAAGATTACGCAAACGTACCTGTTTTGCTATTTCTTTTGCTGCTTCCATATTAACCTTGAAAACAGTTTCTTCCAGGTCTGAACCGCCGGAAAAACGGCCGGAGTTTACGTCTATACAATACATAGCTTCTGTCTTATCAAAGAATAAGTAACTGCCTGAATTTAGCCAGACTTTTCGCGACATGGCCTTTTCTATTTCGTTTTCTATGCCATATTTTTCAAAAAGAGGAGTATCTTCTTTATATAGTTCTAAGCTGGCTCTTTGAAGAGGTGATAAAAACTCACAGTCTTCTATTATTGATTTGTAGGCTTCTTCATTGTCTACAATCATTTCGTCGATTTCATCATCAAAATAGTCTCTTGCAACTTTTAAAGGTAAAGGCATATCTCGGTGAAGAATTGTTCTTGGAGGAGCTTTCTTCATCTTCTTTTCTACCTTGTTCCACATTTTTATGAGCAAATCAAGGTCTGCTTTCAGTGCTGCTTCTTCTAAACCTTCAGAAGCAGTTCTGAAAACTATGCCAGTCCCTTTGGGAGCTAATTTCATGCCTATTGCTCTAAGTCTTTCTCTTTCTTTTTCCTGGCTTATTCTTCTAGAAACTCCAATACTTGCCTGAGTTGGCATAAATACCAGATAGCGGCCAGGGAAAGAAATAGACATAGTAGAACGCGGACCTTTAGCTGCCGTCGGTTCTTTTAAAATCTGCAGAATAACATCTTGGCCGACTTTCAACACATCCTGTATAGGACTTCTAAAAATGTCCTGGGCATCTGAATTATTGAATTCTTCAACTCCATTAAGAGTTAGAAAAGCATCTTTATGGATTCCTATATCAACAAATGCACTTTGGGTGCCGGGAACTATATTGGCTACTCTGCCTTTAATAATGCATCCGACTATTTTTTCGTCATCGGCAACTTCATACATTAGTTCGCAAAGTCTGCCGTCTTCTATTATTGCGGCTCTTGATTCATAAGGGCCTATATTTACTAATATTTTTCTACTCAAATCTGTAACTCCTAAATTTTATAAAGCCTGCAAAGAAAGACGTTCTATAAGTTTCAGACTGTCTTTGTTTTCGCCTAAAAATCTGGCGAGGGCTGTAATGATCTTTGATACTGATGGAACCTCAGCTATTCCCTGAATAAAATCTGCAGTAATGAAAAACTGATTGTTTTCATGATACATTGTGGGCTTTTTTACTGCAGAACCTAATTTATAGGTTCTGTTTCTGCCTTTGCTTTCAATCTCAAATGTTGTTTCTGGGTTAATTAAGAAATCAAATGCCTTGCTGCAGATATTTTCATTGTCAAAGGTAAGTCTGTATTTTACACAGTCGCCTTTGTTTTTTGTTCTCTTATCGTGATAAGGCGTGATAACTTCTATTACTTCCATTCCGTTAGGCAATTCTTTTGTTAAAGCTTCTTTCAGCCATTCAGGGTCGATAGCTTTTGTGAGAGTAACAACAAAATATTCACAGTAACTGGCATGTCCTAATGGAAGAGGAGAGGCGAAAGAAAGTTTGGGACGTGGATGACAGCCTTGAGAAACAGCATAGGGAAGTTGAATTCTTCTTAATGCTTTACACATTACGTCAATATTGTCTAGATGAGCAATGTATCTAGCCTGCTGAGTTTTTGTATAGATAACCTTGGCTTTTATTTCATCTGGATTTTCAATATTTTCTGTGATTTGAACTGTCATTCTATTTCTTCTCCGGCAATTTCTGCTGCAAGTCTGTATTCTTTTTCAAAAAATGCTCTTGGAGTACGGAAGTCAATGAAATCCCAGGGCAGTTTTTCTGAAATTTTATGGCTTCTTGTGTAGTCTTCTGCTTTTATTCCTGTCTGCTCAAAAGCTTTTTCCCAACCTGCTTGACTAAAGTGTTCAAACCAGCCGTCTAATTTGCAGCCGTTTTTATAAGCAGCTAAAATCAAGTCGCAGATTTTTTCATCGCCACGAGCTAAAACAGATTCTAAAAGGCAAAGATATTCTTCTCGCCATGATATTTTGGTAGAACTCCCTTCTAAGCCTTTGCAAACCATAACTCTTTTTCTCTTTAAATCTTCTATTGAGTTTTGACCTGCCCATTGGAAAGGGGTAAAGGGTTTGGGTATAAAGCCAGATAAGCTGATTGATATTTGTTTTTTAGGCTTAGTAGAACGGCCGATTTCTTCAAGTTTTTTGACAAGAGATACAATACCTTCAATGTCTTCGTCAGTTTCAAAAGGAAGACCCATCATAAAATAAAGTTTAACAGTGCGATATTCTGAATCACCCGTTGTTTTCATTACATTTATGATATCTTCTTCTGTAATATTTTTATTAATGACATTTCTTAATTTTTGAGTTCCTGCTTCAGGAGCGAATGTTAGACCGCCTTTTCTAATCTGCGGAGTTTCATCTAAAAGCTTTATTGTATTATCATTCATTCTTAGTGAAGGAATTGAAATTGTTTGTTCAGGATAAAGCTTTGATGATTGAAGAGCCTTAACAAGGCTATCGAAATTTGAGTAATCTGAAGTAGATAATGAAAGAAGGCCTAAGGTTTCTTCTCCAGTATTTTTCAGCATTTCGCAGGAATACTTAACTATGTTTTCAACAGTGCGTTCTCTTTTGGGTCTGTAATAAAAGCCCGCGTTGCAGAAGCGGCATCCCCTGATGCATCCTCTGAATATTTCTATGGCAGCACGATTGTGGGTTGCTTGAACATTAGGAACAACAGGGTGGAGTGGGGGAGCACTTTGAGCAAAGCCTTTGAATACTCTTCTGGTAACTGATTCGGCTGGAAATTCTGGAACCCACATTCCGGAAATATTGCTTAAAGCTTTTCTTTTTTCTGATAAGTTGTAGTTAGCTTCTTTTGCACTAATCAGCGTATCACACATTTCAAGAATTGATTCTTCGCCATCACCTATAAAAATAGCATCCATAAATTTAGATACAGGCATTGGATTAGCGGCTGATGGACCTCCTGCTATTACGACAGGACCATTTTTTCTATCTTTCCAAAGAAGTGGGATTCCGCCAAGATCAAGAATATAAAGAACATTGGTGAAAGTCATTTCATAGGGAAGCGTAATATAGAGAGCGTCAAATTGGTTTAATGCAGTCCCTGTTTCTAATGAATAAAGAGGCAGCCCTTTCCTTCTGAGAAGTGCCTCAAAGTCAGGCCAGGGGGCAAAACATCTTTCAGCCATAACATCTTCTCTATTGTTTATGGATTCATAGAATATTTTGATGGCTTGATTGGACATTCCAAGTTCATATAAGTCTGGAAAAACCAAACAAACTCTTAGTTTTGGATTAGTCTTAATCTTGGCTTGATTCGCTTCACCGCCAAGATAACGGGCTGGTTTTTCTATATCTAATAGTTCCCAGTGTGATATTTGATTTATAATATTATTCATGCTTTGCTTGAAGGTGTATTCTGTTTACTTATTGTAAATACCAGATCAAAGTCTCTTCCGGAAAAATCGATTTCTGAAGTAACTGATGATTCTGGTATAGAAAAAATACGGGCAGTATCTTTATGAATTGATTCTAACGTTAGACGAGCATTCTCGTCTGTTAGACCCAGCCTGTTTCCTAGAATTGAATATTGAACTTTTTCTTTAGGAGACAGCTTTTTTAACGGTTTTTCGCCGAATGTTAGGGAATTACTCATTTTTCTAGAAGTTTTGCTTCTACAACTTTGGCTTTTCTTGATGCATAGCTGTTTGATGGATCAATACCTAATGCAGCATTATATGAAGCTAAGGCAGAAGCAAATTCATTACGGCTTGCATATATATCACCCAGATTAATATAGCAGTCAACATTGTTCGGCATCAGTTCAGAAGCGCGTTTGTAATTCATTATTGCATTATCTAGCAAACCTCGTCTGTGATATGCAATACCAAGCTGATAGAATACTTTACCATTCTTCTGGTCTATTCTCGAAGCAGATTCAAAGGCTTTTAAAGAAGCATCATGCTGTCCTTCGAGAAGATATAATTCACCAAGTGCTATTAAGACTCTTGGATCGCCTTTGTCTTTGCTTTCGTAAGCTTTAAAATGTATGATTGCTTCTTTATTCTGACCTTTTTGTTTGCAGATTGAACCTAAGGCATATCTTGCCTTCAGATGGAACGGATCATATTTTACACATCTGTTGAGAAGTTCTATTGCATCAGCTTCTCGATTCATATCCATCATGAATATAGATAAATTGTAATAGGTTTCTGCATAAGTCGGACATAGTGCCAATGTCTGCTTCCATTCTTTAATTGCTTCATTGACACGGCCTTGTTTATAATAACACAAACCAAGATTATGATGAGCTTCGATAAACAATTTTTCCATTTTCAGGGTTTTAATCAAATGTTCTTCACATACATCCAGTTTGCCATATTGTCCGGCTAATGTACCATACATATATTCATCAACAACTTTTTCCGGCAGTTCTTTCTTGTATTTCCCTGTAACTACATCAGTTTTGGGTAAAAGTTCTGCTAAAGTTATATTTTTTGTTGAATTTGAAAGTTTTACTGAAGATTTTGAAGTTCTTTGATTATTAGACTTTTTACTTTTACAGCCTGTAGTGAAAGAAGCTGCTAAGATTATAAGTAAAAAGCAAAATATAAATTTGACTTGTTTGCTGTTCAATGTTTTGCTCCCAGTTATTTTCTGTTTTATTATTCTAACACAGTAGAAGGTCCTTGCCAAGAAACAACATAACCTTCTTTTTCTCTTTTTATATGTATGATTCTATGATTGCCGCTGTCAAGCAGGAATATTGTATCATCACATAAAGCGATATCGGAAGGCTTTTTAAATGATGAACCATTGGCAGCTTCACTAATAACACTGAGTCTGATTCCTTGAGGGGTATATAGGCTCAATTCATTCAAATTGTCGTCACATACTGTTAACAGGCCATCACTGTCTACTGCTACACCTGTAGGTGATTTTAAACTATCTTTGATTTCATATTTATATGATCCTAATCTGTCGAAAACAGCGATTCTTGATTTCCCTCTGTCTGCAACATACACAGAACCATCTATTCCTACATCAACCTGAGTTGGATTTTTCAATTGTTTTTCTGAATATCCGAAACCACCTATTTCAAGCAGTTTTGAACTATGGGGTGAAATTTTATAAACTAAATCTGAACGGCCGTCTACTACCCAGATGTTGTTTTCATAATCGGTAACAATTCCCTTGGGTTTATTCAAACGATTGCGTCTATCGTTTTTCTTGGGGAAAAGGTTGCCTTTATAGCTTTTATATGAATCATATATGGCTATTCTATCGTTGCCGTAATCTGAAATATAAAAATTAGAGAAACCTCCGGCTGCAACATCGTAAGGGCTGTTTAAGCTGTCTTCGCCTTCGTCGCTTTTTTTACTTCCGGTATATGACAAACCGAAACCGCCGTGTTTTCCAATAAATCTTCCGTCTTTCCCAAGACGAATGATTCTGTCGTTTCCGCTGTCAGCAATAAGAATCTCTTTACGAGCTACATCATAATCTATTCCTGTCGGATTATCGAATTGGCGTTCACCTTTGCCTTTACTGCCGGTTTCTTTAAAGGGAGTCAGTTTAATATTATATAATTCAATGCTTCCTTTTTTGTTGGTCAGTTTTTTTTCAGGAAAACTAAGACGATAGGTTCCTTTTTTCATAAACCTTGGTCCCCAGAGTCGTTCTGTTTTATTTCGTCCGTTAATTTCTGTAATAATAGTTAAACAACCGTCTATCGGAAGATTAATTGTAAAAACACATGTTCCCGATGCTGTATCAAGAGTTGTCCACATATCGCTTGATACTTTTGAAGCATAAGCTGGTATGCTGACAAAAATGGCTGAAAGAAAAAGAACCAAAATGAGTAATTGATTAATTCTTTTCATTGTTTTTCTACCTTATTTATATAGTTGTTTATTGTTTTTATTGCCTCTAGGTTTCTTGGCCCGGGTCTGACTATTGTATCCTGATTGATAGCAAAAATATGGTTATTTTTTACAGCATTAATGCTTTTCCAGCCAGGTCTTTTTTTTACAGATTCTATATCTGCGTCAGGATATGCTAATATAATTATGTCTGGATTAGCAACCATTAGTATTTCACTGTTTACTACGGGAAAATCATTTATTTTTTCTAAAGCATTTTTCCCTCCGGCAGTATTTATCATACTATCCATTATATTGTTTCCGCCTACGGCTTGAATAGGATTATTCCATATTTCCATATAGATTTTAGGAATTGTCATATCCTTATTTGTAGTTAATTTGCTAATTTCTAGATTCCACTTTTCTATGAAACCGTCTGCTTTGTTTTTATTGCCAAGCAATTCAGCTAATTTTGCCGCTTCTAATGGTATATCATCCAAATGCTTTATGCTTAGATTTACGTAATTTAAATGAAGTTTATTAAAAATAGCCTCGTATTTTTTGTGTATTCCATTTGTGTCTACAAGAATAGTTGGTTTTAATGAAATAATTTTCTCTATATTCAGATTCTGGTCGCCAATTCTTGGCAGCCCTTCTATTTCTTTAGATGGATAATTACAGTAATTGGAAACAGCTGTAACATCATTCCCAAAGCCTATTGCAAATAATATTTCTGTGCTTGAAGGAATGAGAGAAATAATTCTATTTGTTTCTTCTGCTTTCAAACGATTTATTGGAAAGGTAAAACAAAAAAGCACCAAAAGTACAATTGCTAATACTTTATTTTTCATTTTGTTTGCGTATTTCAAAATAATCCTTTTTATTTTTATTATGCTCATCTAATGATTTTGAAAAATTATGACCACCGTCTTTGCCGTTTACCACAAAAAAGAGGTAATCTGTTTCTGAAGGACAGGCAACAGCTTTCATGGAAGCAACACCAAAATTAGATATTGGGGTGGGAGGAAGACCTGTATTTATATAAGTATTGTAAGGAGAATCGACTTTTAAATCTTCGTTAAGCAATCGGTTTTTGTGGGCTCCTAATGCGTATAGAACTGTTGCACAGGATTCCAGTTTCATCTTTTTCTTTAGCCTGTTATAGAAAACCGAAGCGATAATTGGCCGTTCTTTATTTAAAACAGCTTCTTTTTCTACTATAGAAGCTAAAATACAGGCTTCATACTGATTTAAACCTTGTGGAAGCTTTGCAAAAAACACTTTATCTATCTGATGCCTCATTAATTTGAGCATTCTTTCTGCAACCTTACTGGCAGGTGTATTCTTTTCAAAAAAATAAGTATCAGGAAATATTAAACCTTCAGCTTGAGGAATTAATTCCCAATTGGAAAAGATTTTCCCTAATCGGCCGGGGTCTGATACTTCTTCAATAAAATCTATGGCACTGCAGATTGAGGCATCTTGAAGAATGGCTGCAGCTTCTTTTATCGTAGTGCCTTCAGGAATTGTAACAGATATTGTATTCTGATTCCCTTTTAATAGGTGCTGAATAACTTCTGATAAACTTTCTTTCCCAGAAAATGAATAATGACCAGGTTTTAGGTTTTGGTCCACAGCTAGAAATCTGATATAAATACGGAACAATAAGGCACTTTTTATAATGTTTTTGTCTTTTAATATACTGGCAATTCTTTTGGTGGTATAGCCTTGTTCAATTATTATCTCTGTGGTTTTACCCTTAGATGCCGGTTGAGACATTTCTTTTGCCCATGACCACACGCTGAAAGCAAAGCCGCCAAGCATTGCCAATAAAAAAAACGCCATGATGATTGCTATTTTTATAGATTTCATCATGACGTTCTCTTTTATTATTTAAATTAGTTAGATTTTCTTACAAAATTTAATATTGTGTTTCTGCTATTATCTAAAACGTAAACATCATCTTTCGATTTAGCAATAACTCCTGTTGGATACAAGAAATTACCTTCATGATTTCCAAAAGTTCCAACTTGAGAAATAAGCTTGCCTTCAGGTGATAAAATAACAACAGGAACTTCACCTAAGTCTAATACATATAGATTGCCTGTTTCATCAATATGCAAGCCGGATGGACCTTTCATTTCTTCATATTCGCCTTTGCTCTTTATTTCTTCTATGAAAGAACCATCTAGATTAAGCTTAACTATTCTTTTACCGCCAAAGTCAGTTATATAAATAATGTTATTATGTATAGTGATTGAGGTTGGGAATATAAGGGCTGCCTTGCCTTGCCCCCCGATTTTACCTTGATATTGGCCAAAATCATTATATTTATATATTTCTGAATTTCTAGACATTATGACATAGATATTGCTTTCACTATCTACTGCAACATCCATCGGATATTTCATATTTTTTGTTACTTTGGTTGAAGGAGTGCCATCTATATCAAATTTAACTATCTTGTTGCCTTTTTGGTCACAAACCCAAACCATATTGGTTGATTTGTCAACACCTAATCCGCTTATGCTTTGGAGTTTCATACGGTCAACTCCAAATTCACCACCTGTTGCAATTACTTTTCCACTGGTAGATATAACTTGAAATCTTGTATTACCTGCATCTGCTATTACCAAGTTACCATTTTTATCAATGTCCATATCTGTTGGACTTAAAAATTCAGCAGAACCTGAACCTGATTTTCCAAATTCTTTTTGAAAAGTAAAGTTATTGGGAACACAACCTGTTGTAAAAACAAGCAGTGCAAGAGTAAAAGGCAGCCACGCCTGTTTCTTGTTAAACATAATTCCCTTATTCTCCTATTATTTTTATCAAAACATAATATACTCAATAATTTATGTTTTGTAAAACTTTTTTTTGTGGTATAATACTTTTAAAGGTGAATAAATATGAAAAAAAATAAACATGCTTTTACACTAATTGAACTAATGATAGTAATTGCTATTATTGGTATTCTTGCTGCTATGGCTGTACCTAATTTTCAACAGGCTCGTGAACGTGCTCGACAGAGTAAATGTTTTGAATTCACAGCTCTTTTAACCAGAACTGCTGAAGTATATCATACTGAACATGGGTGTTATCCTGCCACGATAGCTGATATGAATAGGTATTTAAGTGGTAATAAAGGGTTTAGCTGCCCATCAGGAGGAGTATTCAGCCCTCTTAGCGGTAGTGGTATAGGTGCAGACAATGCCATGGTATATTTCTGTTCTAAGCATGGTTGTGCTTCAGCTACTTGGGGTGGTTGATAATAATTTTATAGAAGATAAAAGACTCTACATTATAGTAGAGTCTTTTTTTTATTGTGAACTTTTGAGTTTTTATTTTTCTATTATAGATTCTAGTCGTGATAATTGCATACTTAAATCCAAATGTC
>JAFXRA010000346.1 GCA_017526725.1 Candidatus Rifleibacteriota bacterium | reverse complement strand
TAAACAGGGTGCGTTATGGAACGGTGGAGTTTTTGCTTATAAGCTGAAATACGTTTTAAATAAAGCACATGAACTAATTGACTTTAAGGATTATTATGACCTTTTTGCCAAATACGAAACTTTAAACAAAATCAGCTTCGATTATGCTGTTGTAGAAAAAGAACCCAGAATTCAGGTAATAAGATTCTCGGGTCTGTGGAAAGATTTAGGCACTTGGAACACTTTAACTGAAGCTATGAATGAAAATATCATAGGCAAAGCGGTAATGAACGAAAACTGTTCTAATGTTCATATAATCAACGAAACAAATATTCCAATGCTTGCAATGGGACTTCATGACGTTGTAATCTCTGCGGGTCCTGATGGAATTTTAATATCTGACAAAGGGGAATCCAGCTACATTAAACCCTTTGTAGATAAAATCATTCAGCCAACAATGTTTGCTGAAAAATCCTGGGGCAGCTATAAGGTTATTGATATAAATTCCGAAAGTATGACTATCAAAATAACCTTGAACGCTGGTACTTCAATGAATTATCACAGTCATCAGAAGCGTAACGAAGTCTGGGTTGCTATCTCAGGCTCAGGTCGAACAATTGTTGATGGTATGGAACAGCCTATAAAAGCTGGAGATGTTATAACAATAGAAGCAGGCTGCCGTCATACAGTAATAGCTGAAACAGAATTACAATTAATAGAAGTTCAATTAGGGAAAGAAATTTCGGTAGATGACAAACAAATTTTCAGACTTGAAAAATGAACCATTTCGTCTAAAACCAGCAGGAATAGAAAAACTCTGGGGCGGCACAAGACTAAATGATGATTTTTCCAAGAATATAGATGCAGAAAAAATAGCTGAAACATGGGAGTGCTCTACTCACCCTGATGGGCAAAGTATTGTAAGCAGTGGAACTTATAAAGGTCTAACACTTTCTGAAGTTATTACTAAGAATCCTGAAATATTAGGGGAAAAGCTGAAAGAGTTAAGCGATTTGCCAATATTGGTCAAGCTCATAGATGCTCAGCAAGACTTGTCTGTACAAGTTCACCCCAATGATGAACAAGCAAATAAACTAGAAAACCAAAATAACGGCAAAATGGAATTCTGGTATGTGCTTGATGCCTTCAAAGATTCCAAGCTTGTTTACGGCTTAAACCATAAATTAACTACAAAGCAACTATCAGACAGCATTTCAGACAAAAGCATTGAAAAATATCTACAAAAGATTCCCGTAAAAAAAGGCGATATTTTCTTTATTAATCCAGGAACAATTCACGCGATTGGAGCTGGTGTATTAATTGCTGAAATTCAGCAGAATTCCAACATAACATATAGATTATATGATTATGATAGAATAGACAAAAATGGCTGGAAAAGAGAACTTCATCTAGATAAAGCTCTAAAAGTTGCAAATCTGAAACAATCAAATTTACCCAGGCAGCCTATGAGAATTATAAAGTATAAAATGGGCTGTGCTTCTGAATTACTATGCAGATGCAAATATTTTCAAGTAGAAAGACTTCTGATAAATACTGAAAGAACAAGAATTCTATATGAGACAGCCTCTTCTAGCCAAAGCTTTGAAATATACCTTTGTGTAAACGGCTGTGGAATAATGCTTTATGAATCTAATAAAGTTTTATTGCTTTTTAAAGGCGACTGCGTGTTTTTACCAGCAAACTCAGTTAATGTAAAAATACACGGCTGCCTCGAACTTTTAAGGATATACTGTTAATTATGAAAATATTAATAAATGCGGTGTCTGCAGTTACTGGCGGAGGGATGACATACTTAGTCAATCTGCTAAAGTATTTGCCTGATATAATGCCCGAAGATGAGTTCCTTGTTGCAATACAAGGAATAGAATTACCAGAAGAAGTATATAAAAAGCCAAATCTTACAATCAGAAAGATTTCAGACAAAACCAGTTCTGAAAATCTCTTCAAACGCTATTGGTGGGAAAATACAGGCTTAATAAAACTTTGTAAACATTGGAAGGCAGACATTCTCTACTGTATTGCCAATATGACTCCCATAATACCCGCTGGAATTCCAACTTATACGATGCTTCAAAATGTTGCACCTATAACAAAAAATGTTTTGAATGATGTAAAAAAGTATGAAGGTCTAAAACCCTTTTTACGAATAACTGCCAACTGCATTCTTACTTTATATGCAGCTTTTATCAGCAAAAAAATGCTTGTCCTTTCCGAATCTTCTGACAAACTTTTAAAAAGCTGGGTTCCTTTTGCTGATACAGCTATAGTACATCATGGAATCAGCGCTATATTCAAACCCAATTTGCCCAAACCAGCAGAAGCAGGCGAAGAGCCTTACTTTATTTTTGTTTCTAATATCTATGTCTATAAAGGCTTGGAATACATCATCAATGCTTACAAAGCCAAACCGAATCTTCCTCACATCTATATGGTCGGAAAAGCTTTCGACCCTAATTATATGAAAATGATTCAGCAACAAATTGCTGAAAATAAGCTAGAAGATAAGATAATCTTTTTGAACACCCTGCCCTATTCTGAACTTCCTAATTGGTATGCAAATGCAATCGCCAACGTTTTCCCAAGCTGGTGTGAAAGTTTTGGCTGTGGAATAATCGAAGCCCAAGCCTGCGGATGCCCTGTAGTTGGTATGGAAACTGCAACTCTACCGGAATTTTGTGCTATTCCTGAACTTTTAGCAGAACCCTTTGATGGCAAAGCTTTAGCTGAAGTTATGGAAAATGCTATTGAACTTAGGAAAGAACCTTCATTACAAAATATACTTTTAGAACATTCAAAGAAATACTCTTGGCAAGCAGCTATGAAACAACATAAAGAAGTTTTTTC
>JAFXRA010000345.1 GCA_017526725.1 Candidatus Rifleibacteriota bacterium | reverse complement strand
GCAGAATATTATTCTTGTTTGCGTCTTATATTCTATTTTGTTCTTATTAGGCCTTTTATATGTTCATTTAATTAGATGCAGCACCAATAGAGCTTATTTGTTAAGAATGCTGATTTTATTGCCAAATGTTGGATTTATGGGAATTCCATTAGTTAAAGAAATTCTTGGGACTGAATACATTGTTCTGGTTGCTTTTTATATTCTGGGTTTTAATCTTATTGCATATACCTACGGTATTCATTTATCTGCAAAATATGGCGGAAAAAGTGCTAAATTCAGTTTGAAGACTCTTTTTAATACAGGTGTAATCTGTGCTGTAGCTGCTATTATTATTTTTGCTTACCATATTGTTCTTCCTGTTCCAGTGGCTTCTTTTATTAACTATCTGGGAGAATCCTGTATTGTTTTGTCTATGATAGTTGTTGGAGCTTTTCTAGCTAAGACCAATTTAAAAACAGTCTTTTTAAGAAAAGAAAACTTGTTGTTTGTTTTTGTTTTCATGTTTTTGGTTCCTTTGTTAATGGTTGTTTTTTCAAAAAGAATACCCTGTAATACAAATATAGCTGCTGTTTTTGGAATTATGGCCTGTATGCCTGTAGGTAGTGCAAACTGTATGTTTGCTCAAGAATATGGTGGTGACGGTACAGAAGCGGCACAGATAGTTGCTTCTACAACTATTTCTACAGTTATTACTGCTCCTTTGGTTTTTTATTTGGCGAATCTTTTTTAATAAGGTTTTATGTACATCAAAATTGATTTTTGTAACCTTTGGGAAAACTGTGTAAAGCATATGGTGAAAAGAGTTTAATCATAGATTCAAGAACTTAAAAACATGCTAAAGTGAGATATCTTTTTCTGAAATTATTTTTTTATTTTTAAAAACTTTTTCTCGTTGCGAAAGTATATATATTTGGTATAATAAACATAATGTGAGGTTTTCTATATGAAAAAAAATTGTGTTTTGACTTTTTGTTTTGTTATTGCTTTAGGTATGGCTACTGGCCTGTATAGTTCTAATACAAGAGCTGTTGCTGGTACATTTGATGATGAACAGCGTTCTGGTATTGATAAAACAGCTAACTCAAATGGTCTTGGAACCCAAGATATTACTGTAACAGAAGGAAGTTCTTCTGGAGTTAGTGATGCAACAAAAGATTACGAAAAATGGGTTGCTGATGATATAAAGCCTTCTTCTGATAAAAAAGAAGAAAAGGCTGAAGAAAAGAAAGAAGAACCTAAAGAAGAAGAAAAGAAGGAAGAAGAAAAAAAAGATAATAAATTTCCAGTAGATGGTACTGTTCAAGGTAATTCATTGAGACTTAGAGAATGGCCTTGGGGTCCAGTTATTGGTAAATATAATACCGGTGACCAGATTACTGTTACTGGTGAATCTGGTGAATTCTATGAAGTAACTATTAATGGCGTAAAAGGTTACATGCATAAAAACTATGTAAGTATACCTGATGCTGAAGCTTCTAGAATAGCTCCTTATTATCCTGGAGATACTCTTAGTGGCGGATACCTTTCTAAAGAAGAAGGTACAAAACAGTCAGAAACATCTTTTGCTAATGGCACTTATAATAGTTCTTCTAACAGCACTTCCAATGGTGCTAATAACGTCAGCTATAAAGGTTCAACAGATACTGGCGACCTTGCTAGTTATCCCGGTGGTAAATTGCCGCCAGCTAAGTTTATTGCCTTATTTGGTCCTGTAGCTCAGGCAAGTATGAAAGAAACTGGTGTTCCTGCATCTGTTACTCTTGCTCAGGCAATTCTTGAAACTGGTTGGGGTAAAAGTTCTATTGGTAATGCTAAGAACCTCTTTGGCATAAAGGGTACTGGTCCTGCTGGTACAACTGTTGTTAATACTCAGGAATGCTATGATGGTACTTATGTAACTATTAAAGATGGTTTCAGAATGTATCATAGTTGGCAGGAATCTATTGATGACCATGCACACTTGGTATCTAACGGCAGATACAAATCAGCTTGGGATGCTTATCAGGCTAATCATGATGCTGACGCTTTTGCACGTGGTATTCATCAGGCTGGTTATGCTACAAGCCCAACTTATGCAAGTGACTTGATTTCATTAATGAAACAGTATAATCTCTATGAATGGGATAACTAATTATTTCTAAGGGGAATAATATTAATGAGAAAACTTTCTGTATTGCTTAGTGCATTTGCAATAGCATTATCAACCGCATCTTATGCAGAACCTGAAGTTCTTGATAAGCCAATGGTTATAAATGGCGAAAACTATCATGTTGTTAGAACTATTGATAACAATAATGTTAGTTTAAAGGTTCTTGATAAGGATTCAAAGGAAGTATGGACATCAGTAGCCTTAGGTTTTCAGGCTTGGAACTTCAAATTGAATGACAAAGTCAGCAATCTTGAAATTGAAGATCTTGATGGTGATAAAATTCCTGAAATAATCACAGCCTGTACTACCGGCGATGTTCAAAGTGCATTATATATATTCAAGTATAATTCTGAAAAGAAAAGTTTTTCACCTATGAACTTTGGTTATATAAAGTATAAAGATATGATCAGAGATTTCATGGTCAGTGATATTCCTGCTCCGAATGGTGAAAACATGGTTTTTGAAACAAAAACCAAAGTAAGATGTCTTGGTAAGATTTATACTGAAGATGGTCCTGTTGCTGGTCATTATTTCTTTGAATTGAAAGATGGACAATATATGGCTGGTGACGCTGTTCCCGCAACAAAGGCTGAAGAAAACCTCACTTCTCCAGTTACACCGACAGAAGCACCACAAGATGGTTCTTTTGATAAAGGTTGATTTAAACTAAAAATAAAAAGGCTCTCTAATTATTTAGAGAGTCTTTTTATTTTAGCTGATTTTATGCTTTTATTTCTTTCATTAATTCACTCATTACTTCTGCAGCTTTGCCTTGTAAGAAATGTGTGGTTGTTCCATAAGTTAATGCACTGCGGCTAATATTGATTTCAATGACTTTTGCACCGTTTTGTCGAGCAATCTGTGGAATTATACATGCTGGCATTACTTCACCTGTTGTACCTACGACTATTACCGCATCAGATTCTGTAGCTTCCTTCATAGACATTCTATAGGCTTTTTCAGGTATACCTTCACCATAAAAAACAAAATCAGGTTTTATCCTACCGCCGCATTTAGGACATTTTGGCGGCATTTCTTCAAAGGAAAAGTTGGGGGCAGAAAATTTTTCGCCACAGCGCAAACAGACTAATGTGCTGGCTGTACCGTGAAATTCATAAACAACTTTGCTACCAGCATCTTGATGAAGATTGTCTATATTTTGTGTAATAACTGCTTTGAGCAGTCCCATTTTTTCTAATTCAGCAAGAGCTAAATGGGCTGCATTTGGTTTAGCTTTTCCAAAGAAATCATAAAAGATTTTCTTAATATCTTTCCAGGAATCTTCATAATGGCTTTGAAAGTAGCTTATTTCTATAAATGTAGGATCAATAGTATTCCATAGACCTTCTGGACCTCTAAAAGGAGGAATACCGCTTTCTACCGAAATACCTGCACCAGTAAAAGCTGTTAAATGCTTAGCATTTTTTATTATTTGAGCAGCTTCTTTTAATAGTTTAGTATCCATAAAAACTCCTTGTGATAGATATTTTTCTTTTACAACACAAAAATAGTTATATATTTTATTCTAACACTTTTTATATGATGTAGTAACAATTTCTGAATGATTTCTATTTTTCTGATTGTTATTTGGTTTTTAAAATAAAACGACCATCCCAGTTTTCTTCCGGGGGTTCCTGTTTAAAGTGTTTGCATCTATCAATATATACTTTTGATGGGGCATCGTCTGGAACCAGTTTTAAAACTTCTTCAAATAGTTCGATGGCTTTATTCCATTCTCTGGCAAGATACTTGTCTATACCATTTTGATATAGTTCTCCCGCTTTTTCTTTCCATACTTGAGTTTCTTCGTTCTGCCATCCTCTGACTTCATAAACAAGAACGGGTTCGTTTTTCCCTTTAACAGCGAGGAAATCCAAGAATCTTGTGCTGAAAAGATAAGGGTTAAGCTGTTTCTTAACTGGTTCGCTTATCATGATAAAAGTGCCATAAGCTTTATTAGCTCCTTCTAGTCTTGAAGCTAAATTAACGTTATCGCCTAAGCATGTAAAATTCATCTGAATTTTGCTTCCGATAAAGCCGACCATACAGGTACCTGTGTTTATGCCAGCTCTCATTTCAACTTTGGGCAGACCCTGGGCTATCCAGTTTTCACGCATTTCTTTCAATTTTTTCTGCATTTCTATTGCACAGGTTACTGCTCTTGTTGCGTGGTCTTCCATTGTTGTAGGGTGATTCCAGAAGCCCATAATGGCGTCACCTATGTATTTATCAAGTGTACCGCCATTTTTAAACAAAATCTTAGTCATTTCATCAAGATATGAATTCATAAGTTCTGTCAAAGCATCGGCGTCAAGCTTTTCAGATATAGAAGTAAAACCGGCTATATCTGTGAACATTACTGTAAGTTCTTTCTTTTCACCGCCAGGTTTTATTGCATCTGGGTTATTAACAATCTGTGAAACTATATCTGCAGAAATAAAACGGCTAAACGCATTTTGGGTTTCTGCAGCAAGACGTCTTGAATTCATCCATTCTACAAAGCCTCTAGTAATACCAAAACTAATTATTAATAAACTTGGATAGAAAACGGGAATGATAATTCGTCTTGGGAATAACAAAATTGATGTGAGGCTTATAAAAAATACTATCAGTAGAATAACTAAGGTACTCTTGGTTGTTCGAGCGTTTTTAAGCTTTATGTTAAGAAGAATCAATAAAGGCAATATCAGTAAAAACTGATAATAAGGCCAGGCATCCGGGGCACGGTCCATATGGAATGGCGGTGCATAGAAGAACCTTCCCAGTGTTAGGGCACTAAACAGATTAGCGTGTACATGAACACCAGGCATTCTATTAAAACTAATTTCCAGAAAATTAATTGGTGATATAATAAAATCCTGGTCAGTTGATAAGGCTGTGCCTAGAAAAACTGTTTTCTTTTTAATAGTTTCTTCTTTATGAAGGCCTTTTAAATTGCCTGATTGGGTTAGGATTATATATTTATCGGTCGGAATATCTAATGATGTTCCATGCTTAATTTCAAATTCTTTTCCTGATTCAGATAGAAGTATTACTTTTTCATCTTTATTTACAGAGTTTGAAAATTCTGTGCGAAGATTAATTTTTGTTTTGTAATCAAGAAAAGGTCTTGGCAAATTAGATAAAAGATTTGGGGCACCTGGTTTTATAACTAAATCTTGATTGTTTTGGACTGTTCTTAAGCTGGATTTGCTTGTAAGATTTATAACTGAATCTAAAGAAGGTGGTAAATCATTTATTATTACATCTTTTGCTTTACTTAAACTAACTTTTCGATAAAAATTCAATTTCCAGTTATCTTCATCAGGAAGCACTGCAGCAACAGCTTTTGATGAAATCTGTTCATTTAAAAACAGCTTCCCATTTTCATCAAGAGTAAAGTTTTCTTCTCCGTCTTCGTTATCATTAAGACTAATAATAGTAAAACCTTCTGGAATCTTCTTGACGGAAGTATTACCATCTTTATCGCTATTAATCATTGGAATAATTTCGCCGTGAATCCAAAGTTCTGTTTCGACTGTATTTGGAATAATTTCAGTAGGTATTTCCAGAATATTTGTATTATCTGCAAACATTAGAAGAGGCAGTTTTTTATCTTTCTGGTCTGCTTTAACGCTTAACATAGCTTTATCGCATCCATTCAAACTTTCACGAAAAACTATTAATACAAAATCTCCGTCGGGAAGGTTTTCTAGCTTATATTGCCCTTTTTCATCAGCTTTTAATTTTTCCCAATAACCCGTTTGAGACATTATTGCCCATATTTTGGCATCTGTTACGGGGTTGCCAGAAACGGTTGATATTTCTCCAGAAAAGCTGTTTTGACCAGGTCCTTGGGAAGGTATTTCCGGATTTATCTTTTGAAATGGTTCATCTGGTAATATTTCTAATTCATTTTTGCCAAATAAATGAGTGGAATTTTCTTCTTCCTTGGTATTCATAAGCCTAGTCATTGATTTTGTTTCAATGTCGTCGCTTCTTAATGGGGGAGCTAATTTTATATAAGGCAATCTGATACAGGGTGTATCATAACTCCCTATAATGGGCAGAGGTTTTTCCGGCATCTTTAACCATGTTTTGCTGCTCGGAAACTTTGAATACATTTCTCTTAAAGTGCTCAAATTATTGGCTTTAAGTTTTGGATTTCGCTTTATGATGAACTTATAAAGGAAATTGTTTTCTATGTCTAATGCTGCTCTGTCTAATCCTTTATGACCAAGAGTATGATATTCATAAGGGGCAGCAGATTTCATTGCTCCAAAGATTTCTGTTAAATTAGTTTTGGAGAAATCTATCTTATTTAAATTGTTTTCTTCTTCTGCCA
The DNA here is from genome assembly GCA_017526725.1 of Candidatus Rifleibacteriota bacterium. Next base: position 2,892 of record JAFXRA010000345.1, on the reverse strand, counting down.
GTAATGAAACTATCCAGGTAGAGAAGCCTAATGAAGGAAGAAAGCGTTCTGAGTCGTCCAGGTGAAATGCTAGAGGGGCATATCTTATTATTGAATCTAAATCCGATGGTATGTTGATTAGTCCTCTTGTTATCGCTTTTTCTGAAATAGGTCTGTGTAACGAGACAAGACCGCTGACTCTGTTTGCTTTTTTGTCTAAGACATCTACAAGCCCAAAATTCTGCTGTCCACGGCCAACAAAATTATAAGCTAAAATAGGGTAGGGAAAACGATCTAATTGCTCTATAAAGGCTTTATCCTCTTCTTCATTTCCTACATCTACATATATGTAATCTAATGCAGCAGTTTTGACCCCCTGTTTATTCAGTTTTTCCAATAAATCAGCAAAGTCCTTTCTGTTTGGTGAACGGCCGAATTTACTTTGGAAAGACTGATCTTTTGTTATTATAACAGTAGGAGAATTTTTTGTGTCAATCGGTACCTCGTTGCCGGTAAGTTCACATATTTGAGGGTAAAATGTAAAAAGGAGGTCAAGATATTTTAATTCAAACCATTCGTAAGAATTTTTGATATTTGGAAATAAAGCGAGTATGCAAACAATGAAAGGCACTGTTAGTGCCTTTCTAAAAGATGTTACATTTTTGTCTTTTTTTATCTGCATTAGTTAATTTGAGTTAGAACCACTTTTTACCTTTTTTTAGAGCGCCGCCTAATTTGTTCACGGCTTTTTTAGCAGCTTCTTTTCTCTGTTCTTTATTTTGTTTTTCAACCTGTTTCTTTTCTTGGTTCATTGTATTTATTACACTGAAATTATAGTTGGCTAATTCATCAGGGATACTGCCAGGTGCAGCATTAACCCATTGACCTTTGTTTGTGCTCATATTATAAACATAAGCAACATCACCTGTTGGAACTTTTTGTGGAGCGGAGTCATCAGTTCCTTCCCAATAAAGATTATTGTCTTTGTTTCTTATGGCGGTTATATATTGATCACCATTTTTGTAAAAATTAACCAATAATTCGTTGGTGACTCCAAGGCTATCGTTAAATGTATCTATTTTGGCCCATCCAAATCCCATCATTATAATTCCATTATTATTTTGATTATTGTCTATGGGTTCTGTCATAAGAGAAGATTCTCCATTAGCTGCTTTGCAGGCTGCAAGAGTATTATTCCCTAAATAAACTTCTCCAAATGAACTGCTGGAAAATGATTTGTCTGTTTCATATCTAGATATTTTTGCAAATTTATCATTAGCATGGAATTTTTTGCCTTTAAACTGTTTGCGAATATCGTCCCATTCTTTTGCTTCTCTTACATTGCTGGCATCTTTAGAATAAAGAACTGATTTATTATATTTATAAATTTCACTAGTAACATTTTTATCGTATTGAATTTGGGGATTATATTCAGAGGGTAAATTTAAACCCCTAAATTCAGATAATACCTTAGGATGTAATAATTCAGTTCCTTTGCTTCCAAGTAAATCTGTTATTCTAGCATTTGGATTATTTGTAAGTTTTATCACATTGTTTTTAAGAAATCCCTGACCTTTAGACTTTCTTTTTACCAATAAACTTTCTCCTGCTTTGAGTGAAGTCTTTTCATTTGTTCCGTCAGGTATTGCTTCAACTTCACCTTCAAAAACTTCTATTAATGTATGCCCTTGAGTATTGTCAAGATGTCCAAGTTGTAGACCAGTGGTTTCAAGGATAGTTTTGAAATTATTTTCAACAGTAACATTGAATGTTGTTCCTTTGACCCCACAAATTACATCAGCTGTCTGAACTTGGAAATTGCTTCCCTTAGCTACTTTGAATAAAACAGAACCTTGCTGTGCTGTTAAGGTTTTTAGGTCTTTTTGGGTAAGAACTTGAGGAACTTCAAAAATGCTCTGTTCTTTAACCATTAAAATACAGGTGTCTTTTAATGCTAAATCTGCGGTGCTGTCGTTATAAGTTCTTACTTTATCGCCGCCGTCTAGATTTTTTAATGAACCAGAAAGTTTTAAGTTTGAATTTAATTTCTTGAATTCTGGGCTGGTAGTCTTCTTTACTGCAACTTTGCCTGTGGTTTTTATAACTTCTGACTTAGACATATCTATTGCAAAAACAGTTGTATTTAAAAGTGACATTGCAGCAGCGAATGACAACATTAATGCAGATTTTTTGAAATTCATTTGGTTCTCCTTGGGGATATTCTTATATGTGAATTGAATTCTAATATATTTATGATTTTTTGTAAAGAATAGGATTTTTAGTTCATAATATAGCAAAATATAGTTGAAATAGGCTTAATTCATGCTATAATGATTTGTACATATAAATTTCAAGGAGAAGAGAATGAAGGTCCTTTATTTTACTAACGAATACCCCCCTCACATTTACGGTGGTGCAGGTGTACACATCGAATATCTTTCTCGTGAAGTTGCAAAACTGGCAGATGTAGAAGTTCGCTGTTACGGCGATCAGAGACCTGAAAAGGGTGCGAAAATAACTGCTACTGGTTTTGATCCAAGAGATGGATACGAAACTGTTCCAACAGGTTTGCAGTCTATTTTTAAAACCTTAGATAGAGATTTGCAGATGGTTGGCAAGAATATTGATGCAGACGTTGTACACTGTCATACTTGGTATACCCACATGGCCGGCATTTGGGCAAAGCTTAATTACGGTATTCCTCTGGTAATCACAACCCATTCTCTTGAACCCCTACGCCCCTGGAAGCGCGAACAACTCGGCGGTGGCTATGATTTCAGCTGTTGGGTTGAAAAGATGGCTATAGAAATGGCTGACGCAGTAATCGCTGTCAGCAACGGCACAAAAGCAGATGTTGAAAAACTTTTCAATGTTAAGCCAGAACGCCTTAAAGTTGTTTACAACGGCATTGAT
>JAFXRA010000029.1 GCA_017526725.1 Candidatus Rifleibacteriota bacterium | reverse complement strand
ACCATTCATATGGCTTTAAAAGACAGAAATGATGTTGAAACATTTTCAAAGGGTTCTGAACCAATGCGCCGTGTTGTAATATCTTCACTCAAGAAGAAAAACTTCAATAAGCAGGGTAACGCAGAATGGCAGCCCTTAGCTGTTGATGATGATGAAGAACTTGAAGAAAAGAACGAAACCTCAACTTCTGTTCCAATGTTCATGGAAGAAGATGTCTAAGATAAAGATTGATACAATTGCCGCTCTTTCTACTCCAGCAGGGCGAGCGGCAATAAGTATGATAAGAGTATCAGGTCCTGATACTTTTGAAATCCTAAAAAAAGTATTTAAAACAGGGGGAAAGAGAGCTTTCCCCCTGCATTATTCTGCTTATTTTGGAACTATTGTTGAGCCGGAAACCGGTTATGCAGCTGACCAGGTAATAGTAAATACTTATCTTGCGCCAAAATCATACACTGGTGAAGATTTGGCAGAGATATCCACTCATGGAAATCCAGTAGTAGTTTCTAAAGTATTGAGTATTCTCTTTAAAAATGGGGCTAGACAGGCCGAAAAAGGGGAATTTACTCGACGTGCTTTTTTGAACGGAAAAATGGATTTACTTGAAGTTGAGGCTCTCTCTCAGCTTTTGTATGCTTCTTCATCGACTCAGGCTCGTTTGGCTTTAAATCAGCTTGATGGCCTACCTTCTAAATATATCGCAAAGGTCAGAGAAGAATTATTAAATCAACTGGTTCAGCTTGAGGCTAGCTTGAATTTTCCTGAAGATGCAATTGAATCTATAGACGAAGATGCTCTTAAAAAGACTTTGCGGAAGATACTTTCAGAACTGATTCTCTTTGCGGATAATGCAAGAAATGGCTCCTTAATCAGTGAAGGTTTGAAAGTAGCTATTGTAGGTAAGCCAAATGCAGGTAAATCAAGCTTAATGAATTATTTACTTGGCAGAGACAGAGCTATAGTAACTGATATTCCAGGAACAACCAGAGATACATTGGAGGAAAGCCTGATTATTGGCTCGATGCCTGTTAAACTTATTGATACCGCTGGAATGCGAAAAGCTGAAAATTCTATAGAAGCAATAGGTATAGAAAGAACCGAAAAAGCTATAGATTCAGCTTTTGCTGTAATTGGTGTATTTGATGGTTCCCAAAAATCAGATGATGAAGATAAGGCTGTTTTAAAGCGTTTAAAAAGCTTAGATAAGCCTGTTTTAATAATTCAGAATAAATCAGATTTGCCTAATCAGCTAGAAGGAGATTTTCTAGCTGGCTTAAAAGTAATAAATGTTTCTGCTTTGAAGGGCGAGGGGATGGCTGAACTTATATCTGCTTTAACCGAACTTTTGAAGGCTGATGGCATTGGAAGCTTAGAAGAAATGGTGCTTTTGGGCGCTTCTCAGACAAATGCTCTGGATAAAGCCTTAGCAGCTTTAAAGAGAGCAGAAGAAGGAATAGGCAATATTTATCAGGATATGTTGGCAATAGATTTGGAAGAAGCTGTGAGGGAACTTGGCAGAGTTAATGGTGAAACTGTCGACGTAAATACTCTTGATATGATATTTGAACGTTTTTGTATTGGTAAATGATATGACTCAGAAAAGACATTATTCTGTAATAGTTATTGGCGGCGGCCATGCAGGCTGTGAGGCTGCTTTGGCAAGTGCAAGACTTGGAGCTGACACACTCCTTGTTACGATGAATATTACTACAATAGCTTTAATGCCCTGTAACCCTAGTATAGGCGGTCCAGGCAAAGGGCACCTTGTTCGTGAAATAGGGGCTTTAGGCGGTGAAATGGCTGAATGTATAGATGAAACCTGCGTTCAGATGAAATGGCTTAATACTTCTAAAGGTCCGGCTGTTCGTTCCCGTCGTGCTCAGGCAGATAAGTATTTATATCGTCAAAGAATGATAAATACTCTATTTGAACAAGAAAACCTGGATGTCAGACAGGGGCAGGTTACAGAAATATTATGTTCTGATAATAGAATTTGCGGTATAAAATTAGAAACTGGAATTAAGCTTCTTTGTGAACGTTTGATTATCACTTCAGGAACCTATTTAAATGCTAGAATAATATTAGGTCGTGAATCCTGGGATGGAGCTCCGCAGAATCAAAAGGCGGCTATTGGACTTTCTGCTTCTTTAGAAGAAAACGGAATAAGAATGAGACGCTTGCAGACTGCGACACCGCCTAGAGTTTTAAAAAGTTCTGTTGATTTATCTATTCTTCAGGAACTGCCTGGCGATATAGATGCCGGTGGTTTTACCTGGGAAGACAGATTAAGAAGATATGAAAAACAGATATCCTGCTTTTTGACTTTTACTGATGAACGGTCTATTGCAGCAGTGAGAAGACATATGTCTGAAAGCCCGCTGGTATTAGCAAATATTACTAATGAAGGGCCTAAACACTGTCCGTCGATTGACAGAAAACTATTGAAGTTCCCTGACATGGTAAGACACCAGATTTTTATTGAACCTGAAGGCTGGAAATCACAGGAACTCTATTTGCAGGGGTTAACTACCGGTATGCCTCCAGTTGCGCAGGAAGATATTGTGTCAAGCGTTGTTGGGCTTGAAAATGCTGTCATACTTAGATACGGCTATGCAATTGAGTATGATGCCTTAGCACCAGGGCAATTCCATAAGACTATGGAAAGCAGAGTAATAAAAGGTTTGTATACGGCTGGT
>JAFXRA010000344.1 GCA_017526725.1 Candidatus Rifleibacteriota bacterium | reverse complement strand
GCTTAAAAAATTGCACTCAATTATTGATTGCTTGTAATAGACGGTTATATCAGTTATTTGCTTTTGCTAAAACATTCCCCTTATCTCTAAGCTCTTCTCTCTTATCTCTCTCAATACAGAGACCGCGGAGGAGAATAAGGTCGAGCAAGCAACTGTCCGCAATTTAAACTGTTGAATTTGTTTAAGGGTTGGGAAAGGGTTGCTTTTAAACAAATAAAAAGATTATAATTAAGATTTATGAGCCACAATCACTCACTATTAATTATAATTGCAATAATAAGCTGTTTCTTTATCTATTTCTTAATTCCAGAAGAAAAAAAAGACAGCATATCTTCTCTTGAAGGCGTTACCCTTACAGCCGTTAACGGCCAGCAATTCAGGCTTGCGGGGCAATTCACAGAAAAGCCCTTATTGCTGGTTTTCTGGTCTACAACCTGCGGCTCGTGCATTGAAGAAATACCTTTTATCTGCAAGCTTCACGAAGCCCTTAAAGATAAGATTACAATCATCGGTGTTCATCAATACGCTCCAAATTATCCAATAAAAAAAATACAGAAATTCGTAAAAAAATTTAAGCCGGCAATTCCATATATGATCGCCATAGACAGCCAAGAAACTCTTTCTAAGACGTATAAAATTTCTATTTTGCCTAGAACACTGCTGGTAGACCGTAACGGCAAAGTTATTTACGACCATTTAGGCTATTCACCAGACAACGAAAAGGAAGTAACAGATGCAATCAATGCTGCAACAAATAAATTATAAAATTCCATTTTTAAAAATTCTGCTTATTTTGCTGGTTTTATCTAGCTCATTATGCTCTGCTCAAGAAGCAGTTGAAGGGAATAAGCCGGCATTGTCTCTGCTTCAGCCAGGCTCTACTGCCCCAATAAATGCTCTCAATGATATATCAAATGAAGTACGCAGTTTCCCGATTCCAAACAAATGGAATCTGGTTTTCTACTGGTCACTGTTCTGCCATTCCTGCATCGAAGAAATGCCTGAAATCCAAGAAGGATTAAGCAAACTTGAAGGCAAAGATTTTGAAACTTTTTTTGTTTCTCTAGACACAGAAAAAATGCAGAAAGCACTTATAAACTTCAAAAAACGCAGAAAATTTCCTTCCCCAATACTGATGGAAAAGGTTGAAAATGAAAAGTATTTTTCAGCAGACACCTGGGGTGTAACTATGACTCCTTCAGTATTTATAGTTAATCCAGAAGGGAAAATCATCTTCTCTCATCAAGGGCCTTTAGATTTAGACTTATTTTTCAAGAATCTTCCAAAAGAATTAGTTGGAAGTTCTACGGTTGAATGCGGCGAATCAGACGATGCGGGAGTTATAATAGATGAACAATAAGAAAAGATCTATAAAGCATTACCTTATTCTGCCTTCCTACCAGCTAAGACTGGTTGCGTTCATGGCGGCAGTTGTTTTAATTGGTTCCATTCTGCATATAGTTTTTTTAAACTATATTACAAGCCGCAATCTAGCTGATTATTTCAGTCAAGCACAGATAGAACAGATTTGGGATATTCTCAGGCCGGCTATTGTTGTTACAAATATTTTCAGTTTTGTGCTGCTAACTCTTTTTTTAATAATACTAACAATTCTAATCACTCATAAGCTTATTGGTCCTATGCTGAAAGTAACTGGACATATAAATAAAATAAATTCTGGGAACCTTCCTAAGGGCGAATTAAAGCTGAGAGAAGGTGATGAAGGACAGTCTCTTTGTGATGCAGTCAATAAACTGCAAAATCAGATGAGGCAGAATTATGCTCAACTTGAAGAACTAAAGCCCTTATTAAAAGACAAAGAAGCATCTGAAAAGCTAGATAATATTCTTTCTCAGATGAACGTAGAAAAGTAGAGTCTATGATAGATTTTTTATATACCTTTTTATTCTTACTTCTATCTTGTAATATTGTTTATGCAGAAACCACAGCTTCTTCAACCCCTGTTTTAAAAGAACGAAACACGGCAATAGTCGAAAAGCTTATAAAGCAGAGAAGCGAGTATGCAGGCTCTCAAGCATGTATGGAATGTCATAACGACATATATGAAGAATGGAAACTTACTCCTCATGCTAGAATGATGAGAAAAACATCTGAATTAGACGAGAAAGATGTTGTCCCATTTAAAGAACTAGGCTATCCGGAAGATAAGATTGTTTCTGTACTGGGCTCACATTACGTTCATAGATTTGTAGCTGAAGCTAGTGGAAGTTATGTTGTTCTGCCTAAAATATGGGATATTCATCAAAAAAAATGGCTAGATTCCAACGATAAGAACTGGACAAAAAGATATTGGCTTAAACAGTGCGCCGGCTGTCATACAACAGGTTTTAATTCTAAAAACGATACTTTTATAGAAACTGGTGTTGGCTGTGAAGCCTGTCACGGACCAGGGAAAGAACATATTGAAAAAAAATCTCCTGATTATATAACTTCTATAAAGAAGATGGACCCTAAATATCAGGAAATGATATGTATGTCATGCCATACCTCAGGCATGGATGAAAGCGGCGATTACCTCTTTGCAGCAGGTTATAAACCAGGTGACAATCTTGAAGATTACTATTCCGGCTTAACCCCCAAACCAGGCCAAACCCAGGAAAACTTCTATGGCGATGAAACATTTGAAGACCGAGAACGTCAATGGAAGTTCTTGAAATCACGTCTATTTTTAGCAACTGGCTTAACTTGCGACTACTGCCAGAATTTCAGGGAATATAAGACAGCCAGCGGTTCAAAATACCTTACCTATGACCAATACTGCCTAACTTGTCACACAGATAAAACCGACCATCCTGAAGAATCACCGGGCACCAACTGCACAGTCTGCCACCAACCCAATGTTCATTTGAGCAATAAGCTCTCTATTCACGACCATAAATTCAGATTCAAGGATTAAGGAAAGCTTATGCCAAATATTGTTGTTTCAGGATTGATAAATATTGAAACTTCCTGCCCCATAAAAGAGTTTCCTATAGAGTATTTCCCGATTGATTACCCCTTTGGTAAGGTAAATTCATGTATTTCTGGAGTTGGATTTAATCTGATTTCAAATTTAAAGGTTCTTGGTGCAGATATTACATTTATTTCTATGGTTGGAAACGACTTATTCGGCAGAATGATTTTAAAAGAGCTTGAAAACAATAAGCTGCCCACCCAAAACATCTATACCAAACTTTCTGCTACCCCTCAATCTGTGGTTTTATATGATAATTATGGAAAACGCGAAATATATTGTGATTTGAAAGACTATCAGGATGTTGATTTTGATTTCTCAGGAATAATTAATCCTTTGAAAAAAGCTGATGTAATCATAGCCTGCAATTCAAATTTCAACAGACCCCTTTTAAAAATAGCTTCTCAGCTTAATAAAACCATTGCAACAGATGTTCACGTTTTTTCAAATCTTGATGACGAATACAATAGAGATTTCTTAGAAAACGCCAAAATTCTCTTCATGTCAGATGAAGGTTTGAAAGATAAAGATAGTAGAGCTTTTGTTCTTGAAGTTTATAAAAGGTTTAATAATCAAATAATTGTTGTAGGCTGCGGGGATAAAGGTGCACTGCTTTTTGAGGCAGAAAAACAAGAATTTACAGATTTTCCTGCTGTATTTATAAGACCTGTTGTTTCTACTTCTGGTGCTGGCGACACCTTGTTCTCATCTTTTATTTATTTTTATTCTAAAGGGGAAAAGCCCAAAGAAGCCCTGAAATTAGCCACTATTGCTGCTTCTTATAAGATTGGTGAAGCAGGTTCGTCGAAAGGTTTCCTTGATGAAGCTAGAATAGAAAAGATAAGAGCCTGTGGTTTTTGAATATTTAACTTTTCTGAAAATACAGCATATTGTTCTTGTTTTCGTAATTTATGTGGGTTTTTAGCTTATATTTTGAATTGAATTCTTATTTTTAAGTATTTATAATGATTTTAAATTGATTAATATGAGGTAGAAAAGCATGAGCAAAGTCACTCAGGAACGCATAAATAAAGCATTGGAATATTTAAAGAGTATTGATATTAATAAACTGGAATTGGGCAAGCATGTTATTTATGACTGGCTATATATCAATGTTCAGGAATATATGACAAAAAACATTTCAGAATGTAGATTTGAATCTCATAAAAAATATGTTGATATTCAGATGATGATTCATGGAATCGAAGCAATTGAAACCTGCGATATCGACAAACTGGAATTGGAAACAGAATATAGTGATGAAAACGATGTTATGTTCTGGAAGCAGAAATCAAATCAAATGAGAAGTGTTATAGTTGATGGGGGTTACGTAGTTTTATTTCCTCAGAATGCCCATATGCCCTGTGTTGCAGTAGATGAGCCGATTAAGGTAAAGAAGCTTGTCGCCAAAGTTTTAATCTAATTTTTTCCTCTTGTACTTTTCTGAATATTGTGTTACTTTTTTTATAGGCTGAATGCTTAGTCTAGGGTGTAAACAAAGGGAGGCAGATAATGCAGTATATGCCTCTGTTCATCGACTTAAACGAAAGAAATATTCTTTTTGTCGGCGGCGGAAATGTTGCCCTTCGCAAGGCACGCCAATTTGCTGAGACCGGTGCACAGATTCACGTTATTGCACCAGAAATAAAAGAGGGTTTCAACGACTTGGCAAAGGTCAGCTTTGAGCAGAGAAAGGCTGTTCCTGAAGATATTTCCGATAAATACTTCGCAGTTATTTTTGCCTCTTCCGACAAAGAAACCAACGAAAAACTATCGAAAATATGTAAAGAAAAGCGTATAATTGTTGATCGGTGTGACGATCATTCAAAAAGTGATTTTGTCACAGGCAGCATCACAGCAAAGGGAAGCATTATTAATTCTACTGTTTCAGGTGGTATACCAGCTTTAAGCAGTTATCTGAACAAAGAAATTGAAAAGCTGTTTACTGACGAACTTCTTGAATTGAATAAACTTCTAATCGAACCGCGGCCAGCCATTGTATCTTCAAAAAAGCTTGGAACCTCTTTTATGAGCAGCCTGGTAAACAAAAAAAATCTGCAGCGTATAAAAGAAGAAGGAATTGATTTATTAAAGCAGGAGATTTTAGCGTGTCTTTAATTGTTTTTGGCTTGAATCATAAGTCCGCACCCATTGCCATAAGAGAAAAGCTTGCCCATCTCAATGAGATGACAATACCCGAAGCAGATGGCTACACATTAGAAGCTGTTCCAATATGTACCTGCAACAGAGTAGAAATCTATTACTCAGGCGTTGAAAAAGATGCCAGAGCTAGTTTTATAGAACTATTAGCCCGCAAAAACATCAAATACGATGACCTGAAAGAGTATTTTTACGAATACAAAGAAAAAGATTGTGTTCGTCATCTTTTTACTGTTGCTTCTGGTCTTGATTCTATGGTTTTGGGTGAAAACCAGATTCTTCATCAGATAAAGAACTCTTATAAAGAAGCTGTAGGTAAAAATCTTGTTAACAAGCAGCTTCACAGCCTTTTCCAAAAGACACTGGAAGTAGGCAAAAAAGTCAGAAGCCAGACGGAAATCTCAGGCAATCACGTTTCAATTGCTTCAACAGCAGTTGAATTAGCAAAAAATCTCTTTGGCCCGTTAGGCACTTCAAAAGCCTTGATTCTTGGTGCAGGGGAAATGGCAAACCTTGTTGCTACCCATTTACGTGAAAATGGCGTTGAAAAAATGTTCTTCATCAACAGAACAGAATCAAAAGCTGCAGACCTGGCCCAAAAGTTTGACGGTATGGCATTTTCTTTTGATTATTTAAACGAATTACTGGCCGACTGCGACATAATAATCTCTTCAACTTCTTCTGCTGACGCCATTATTAGCAAAAAAATGATGGAAAAAGCTATAAACCCAAGAAAAGAAAGAGCGATTTTCGCAATAGATATCGCTGTTCCAAGAGACATAGAGCCAGAATGCAGAGACATAGAAAATGTTTTCCTCTATGACGTAGACGACCTCAAAAACGTTGTTAACGAAAGTTTTAACCACAGACGCATAGAAGCAAAAAAGGCTGAATCAATTGTTTACGGCGAAGTCAACGATTTTATGGAATTCATGCGTGAATTGCTGGTTGTTCCGCATATTAAAAAGCTCAAAGAACGTGCAAAGCAGCAGTGCACAAACGAATTAGAAAAATTCTTCTCTGAACATCCCGAACTTACACCGGAACTCAAAGAAGCCTGCGAAGAATACAGCCGTCAGATGGCTGCTAAATGGCTTCATGAACAAATAACCAACATAAAAGAACAGGGCACGATGCGTGCAGACAACTTAGAAAAACTAAGTTTAAGTCTTGATTTGAATCCGGTTAAAGTCACCAGATTCTTAAAACACAGCCCGATGTATTTCGCTGCTCAACAAAAACGAGGAACGGCATGATTCTTAAGTATGGAACAAGAGGAAGTAAGCTTGCTCTTCACCAGACAAGATATGCTGTTGATATATTAAAAAAATCCTCTGATGATGTTGAATTCGAAGAAGAAATAATAAAGACTCTTGGTGACAAGGTTACAGGGCTTCCGCTTTTTAAGGTCGGCGGACAGGGACTCTTTATTAAAGAAATCGAGCAGGCTTTACTTGAAAAGCGCATTGATATTGCCGTTCATAGTTTGAAAGATGTTCCCAGCGTTCTTGCTAAAGGCTTGACTCTTGTTGCAATAGGCGGTGCTAAGGACCCTAGAGACTGTTTTATTTCAAAAAAATATAAAAGCTTTGAAGAAATGCCTACCGAAGCTGTGATTGGCACATCAAGTCTTCGCAGACGTTCGCAGTTAAGCGTTTTAAAACCCAATGTAAAGTTTTCTGATTTTAGAGGAAACCTAGATACCCGTTTAAGAAAGCTTGAAGAAGGCGAAGTCGATGCAATAATTCTAGCTGCTGCCGGTTTAATGAGATTTGATTGGCAAGACAGAATCACCCATTATTTCGGAATAGATGACCTGACTCCTGCTGCTGGTCAGGGCTTACTGGCTATCGAATGTCGCGAAGAAGACGCAGATAAATTAAAGCCCATTTTAAAAGATTTTATAGACGAAGATGCTATGCTTCGTTCAAGAGCAGAAAGAACCTTCCTTGAAATTCTTCAAGGCGGCTGCCAGACACCTATGGCTGTGTATGCAGAAGTTAAAAATAATGACATAATTCTTCACACATTCATCGGCTCTCCAGATGGCAAAGATACAATTAGAAACCTGCACATTGGTCACAAAAACAAACCCGAAGAACTAGGCAAAGAAGCAGCAGAAGCCATTCTAGAAATGGGCGGCAATCGTTTTATTGAAATTAAGAATTAGGAGTGAGAAATGAGGAATTGAAAGTCATTGCGAGAGACTGTGCTAGAACTTGTAATTTGATGAAAAATCAATATTTATTTGTTTGTAGCCTACCCATTGACATAAACGTATAGCTTTCAGGGCTAAAGCCCATACGCTATACTTTTTATGACAAATGTGTAGGCAATAAACACAATCTAATTTGGACTAAAATAATGTTTTAGCACAGCCTCTGCAAGCAGTCGCCAGGCTGCTTAGCAATCGGTGGTGACAGTGGGATTTTCAAGAATTATCAAATAGAGGCAAACATGATTGATTCAACAGTTTATTTAATAGGTGCAGGACCAGGAAACGAAGGTCTTATTACCGTCAGAGGGCTTGAACTCGTTCGTCAAGCAGAAGTGCTTGTTTATGACCAGCTTGGGACTTCAGCATTTTTAGACCAGGTTCCAGCAAACTGCCAAATGTACGACGTGGGGAAATCATCTGGCAACCATAAACTCAGCCAGGATGGAATTAATGAACTGCTGGCTCAAAAAGCAAAAGAATTTAAAAAAGTAGTTCGCTTAAAAGGCGGCGATCCATACATTTTCGGCAGAGGCGGCGAAGAATATATCTATTTAAAGGAAAGAGGAATCAATGTTGAAGTTGTTCCAGGCATCACTTCTGCAATATCAGTTCCTGCCTATGCTGGCATTCCTATAACACAGCGCGGCTACACAACATCGTTAGCAATTATTACAGGTCATGAAGCACAAAAAGAAGCCAGTGAACTGAATTGGAAAGCCTTAGCAGGAATCGGAACCGTTGTATTCGTAATGGGTGTCAAAAACATTGGTAAAATCTGTCAAAACCTTATAAATGAAGGCAAAGACCCCAGCACCCCTGTCGCTATGATTCGCAACGGCACTCTTCCTACCCAGAAAACCTATGTCGGCACTCTAGCCACAATGGAAGAAATAGTAATAAAAGAAAACATCCAGCCACCTTGCATAACTGTTGTCGGCAAAGTTGTGGAACTGCACCCGGATTTGAACTGGTTTGAAAGGCTTCCTCTCTACGGCAAAAAGATTGTTGTAACCCGTTCTAGAGCACAAGCCAGCAGTTTACTTAAAGAATTAAAAGAACTTGGCGCTGACGCTATCGAATGCCCAACAATAAAAATAACTGAAATAGCAGACAACAAAGCTTTTAATGAGTTCCTAAACAAAACAGAAAGCTACACCCACATCGTTTTTACTTCTGTAAACGGAGTAAACAGCTTTATAAACAAGCTTTTTGAAGCTAATAAAGACTTACGAATTCTTTATAATAAAAAGGTTATATGCATAGGACCTGCTACAGCTAACGCTTTAAAAGAAAAAGGCATAATAGCAGATTTTGTTCCTGAAACTTATGTTGCCGAAAGCATTGTTCCCTATTTTGAAAATAAAAAGAATGTAAAAGCAGCAATTCTTAGAGCAGAAACAGCCAGAGAAGTGCTTCCAGAAGCATTGAAGAAGATGGGACATGAAGTAGATATCATTCCGTTGTATCACACAGATTTTGAAGGAAACATAACCCCTGAACTTCTAGAAAGCTTTAGGAACAACGAAATAGACTATGTAACCTTCACAAGTTCTTCTACAGTTGAAGGCTTTGCAAGAATGATAAAAAATACAGACATAAAGCCAGAAAGTATTCCTGCTGCGGTGATCGGTCCTGTTACAGAAGAAATCTGTAAAAAATACGGTTTTAACATCAAAACTAGAGCCAAAGAATATACTATTAAAGGGTTAATAAGCTCTATTATTAACTTAGTCTAGTTATTGATTTGTAAAATTTTGGTGTAGAGAGAAGTAATCTTTCCCTACACCAAACATAAACTAAGAATTATTTTACATGCTCACCTTCACCTATTTTAAAGGTGTATCGTCTTTGTTCAGCATTAGAATATACAACTAATCTATCAGGATAAACATCAACAACTTTAAATTTTCCTTCTACTATCTGGTCTTTTACAACAGTTCTTTCTTCATTTTCAAATACAATTACAGCATAACGAAGTGCTTCATTACCCACAATACCTTTAACAAAGAGTTTTAAAGGAGGGATTACCTTCTTTGGTGGTGTTACAGGTGGTTTTGGTGGTTTTGGTCCGTCTGAACCAGTTCTTGGAGGTGGAAGCACAATTTCTTTTTCAATTTTTGGTCTGAAAGGATCTGGACTGTCTTTTGGTGATTCTTCATTGAACCATAAAGGAACATAAACTTTTTTATTTGTGGCACTTAAGTGTACTTCCTTGAATCTACGCGAACCCAGCTTAGGATCACCATTTTCATTGGCCAATCTCTCACAGAGATCATCGACAATACTGCTCTCAGAAACATCATTGTTTATATTTTCATTATTATCGGCTCCCGAATCATTTTCTGCAAAAGCATTTGGAGATGTCATAAGAAAACCGGCCAGACATAACCCCAAAAATATCTTAATAGAAAGATTTCGTCGCATATTATTATTTATCCTTTCTAATATTAAAATGCTTAAACCTTATTTTTAAAGTTACTATTTTTCACATCATTTTACAATAGAATAAAGTTATTAGAGTAGTTTGGTTATTGAATTATTAAAGAAATTTGGTTAGTATTACTTTAAAGTATACACATAAAAAGGCAAACAAATGATTAATATTAGCAAGATTTACGCAAACCACTCAACCACAGGCGACCCACTTAGATACGGTCAGGCTCATCATGGACATGTTTCTCATTCCCATCAATACAAAGGGCATGAAGTAGCCAAATCAGCCTCAGAACGAAAACCAGTAGTCTGCTGGAACGTTTCTAGGCGCTGCAATCTTAAGTGCACCCATTGTTACGCAAATTCAGACGGAAATCTTGCTCCAAACGAATTAACAAATGCTGAAGGAAAAGCCCTTATAGACGACTTAGCTGAATTTAAGATTCCTGCTCTACTTATGAGCGGTGGCGAACCACTTATGCGCCCAGATTTGTTCGACTTAGCTGAATACGCAGTCAGCAAAGGTGTCAGACCAGTGCTTTCCACAAATGGCACTCTAATAACAAAAGAAATTGCTGCAAAAATCAAAAAGACTGGTTTTATTTATGCCGGCATTTCCTTAGACGGAATCGGTGAAACCAACGACAAGTTCAGAGGCGTTAAAGGCGCTTTTGAAAAAGCTATGGCAGGTTTTAGAAACTGCGTCGAAGTTGAACAGAGAGTTGGCTTAAGACTTACTTTAACCCGCAAAAACGTTGAAGACTTAGAAAAGATATTTGATTTTCTTTTAGAAGAAAAAATACCTAGAGCCTGCTTCTACCATCTGGTCTATTCAGGCAGAGGAAAAAGCAGCGAAGATTTAACTCACGAAGAAAGTCGCAAAGCCCTCGATATTATCTGCCGACGAACCAAAGAAGCAATTAATTCAGGCATTGACTTAGATATTCTTACCGTAGATAACCACGTTGACGGGCCTTACATTTATATGAAGCTTCTGAAGGAAGACCCAGCCAGAGCAGAAGAAGTCAGAAAACTTCTTGAATGGAATGGCGGCGGTGCTTACTCTACCGGTGTTGGAATCGGCGAAATAGACTGGCAGGGTAATGTCCACCCCGACCAATTCTGGATGGATAAAACTTTTGGAAATATCAGAGAAAGAAAATTTTCCGAAATATGGCAAGATACTTCAGACGAATTAATGGCGGGCTTAAAAAACCGTTTGCCTCTCTTAAAAGGCAAATGTGCAAACTGCAAATTCAAGAAGATGTGCGGCGGCTCTTTAAGAGTCAGAGCTTTCAGAGTTTATAACGACCCCTGGCAGACAGACCCAGCTTGCTATCTAACCGAAGAAGAAACCCAAGAATAGAATAGAACAAAACATATACTTTACATAAATAAAATCAAACCAGGAGTCACTGTGTAATGAATAAAAAAGGTCTTTCAATAGCCATAATTCTTGTTGTCATAGCATTTCTCGGCAGTATTGCTCTCTTCGTTGGCTATAAAATTCACGCAAACAAAAAATTTACACAAAGCATACAAGAATTAGCCCAAACAACAGTTAATGATTTGAAGGAAAAACATCCGAACGGAGAATTTCCAGAAGAAATGAAAGACTTTTTGAGTAATTCCACTGAAAATTTAATTGATTACTGCTTTTCACATCCTGACGATTTAAGGGATAAAAAGAAAATGTACCGTCATTACGAAGGGGTTCTTCTTTACAAAAAAACAGCATTAAGCAGATACAAAAAAGATCTATTACCCAAAATAAAAAAACTAGTTGGAAAATTCTCTAAACCTGACTGTTTTGAAAATAGCAGCAAAACAGCACAAAAAAGTTCCCTCCCATATTCCCCTGATTTAAAAAAATATCAAAATACTTTAATCGAATGGTGCTTAATTGCAAATTGTTTTGAAGAAAAAGATGACGGGAATTCAGCCTTTTTATTAAGTTATGCTGCGGCTAGATTAAGTATTAAACTTCTTACTGATTATGCAGATAGTGCAAGTGAAGAAAACTTAAGAACAGCAAATAATATTCTCAGATGTGCATGCTGCCAATTAATATATATTGCTAACAGCGGCTTAAAACATAATTCAAAAATGGTTCGAGCTATGGCAAAAGATTTATATGCTATTTCAGAAAACTATTCCCCATTGTCTAGAACAGTCAATTATGAATTAGATGAATATGAAAATATGATAAAAAAATTATCAGAACAGGGAAACTATGCAATAACCAGCTTGTCAAACCCAAATACGGCAGTAAAAGATATTTCTAATGAATTAAGAAAATTATTCGACTCTTTATATAATTATTGCGATTTACCTTATCATGAAAGTAATAAAGATATATCAACCTGGGACAATAAATTAAGAACAGAAGTTTCTGAATCTGTTAATAAATTGGAAAGTAAAAAACCATCAAAACTCATTGCTTATGCCTTTATTAGCAACAAAATCCCGGACTACCTAAACCTCAGATTAATTACTGATGAAACTAGAGTTATTATTGACGGCACAGCAACTGTTCTGGCAACTTATGAATATATAGATAACCATACTGGTTCTTTTAAATACTCTCCAAGTTTAATAGCCCAATTTGTTGGTTCAACATCTCCAGATAGTAAACTTTCTGGAGTATCCATGGATATATACTTACCGGGTTCAAACATAATAAGTTCAAAAGAACATGACGTTATTTCATATAAAAATTTTGAAACAGTAATTAAAACGAATAAATACAACAATATGAAATACGAAACAATAAATAATGATTTTGGCATTAAATTTTTAACAAAAGATGAATATATATTAAAAAATCTTCGACAAGAGTCTAAATCTAATTATTTTGACCTTGATGAAGCATTAAGTAAGATGACTCCAGAGCAAAGAGCTAACATTGAGAAAATGGAAATTGAAAAAGAAAAAAAAGAACTTGAGAAAAAAGAAAATGAACTCGAGAATGAAGAATATGAGGATGAACTAACTAAAGAATATACAGAAAAATATATAAAAGTAGACAGCATAGATGATATTTTATGCGGATATAAATTTGGAACAGTAGCAAAAAATGTAAAAGAATCAAGCTATTTAAAATCAGGTTCGAATGGTTTTATCTTTACTGTAAAAAGTAAAAAGCCTTTTTTGGGTGAATTTAAATTGGCTACTATACATGTTGGTAATAATAAAAAGATTTATATGATTATTTATCAAAAAGGCTACGATACTACTTCAGAACGAGAAACAACTTATAAACGTATTAAAACGGCTATTGAATCTATGGAAGGAATTAAATTAGTAAAACACAGCGAAGATTACGAAAAAGAACAAGATGAATATTCTAAAGAAAAAGAAGATTATGAAATAAAACTTTCTTTATTAAAAGGCTTAGACGGCGGTGGCACTATTTCTTTAGGTGCTAGCTCCGTCACCGCACTATTAGATTCCATGAAGGAAGAATAACCGACTGAATAAAATTTATGTACCCTCTTGCAAGGTTTATATTAATAATGATATAAATTTTGGCATACAAATTTATACACTAATTTTTAGGAGACCTACATTTAATGAAGCCTATTAAAACTTTTATCGTAGTTCCAAGCTTGCCAGAACCATTGGCACACCTCAAAGACTTAGCTTATAACCTTTGGTGGTGCTGGAATCCAGAAGCTATTGCATTGTGGCGTCGTTTAGACCCAAAACAGTGGGAAGAAACCTACCACAATCCAGTAAAAATGCTCGGCTCCATTTCTCAAGAACGTCTTGAAGCAAAAGCAAAAGATGAAGCTTTCTTAGCAAATCTTCAGAGAGTTTATGAAAGCTTTACTGCTTATATGAACGATACTCAGACCTGGTTTGATATAAACCATGGTTCTAGAGCAAAAGCAGAAGTTGCTTATTTCTCTGCAGAATTTGGTCTGACCGAAAGTGTAAGACTATATTCAGGCGGTCTCGGCATGCTCGCTGGCGATCATCTCAAATCTGCCTCAGACTTAGGTGTTCCGTTAGTAGCTGTAGGTCTGCTTTATAGAGTTGGTTATTTCAAACAGAAACTTAACGCCGGCGGATATCAGTTAGAAGTTTATCCAGAAAACGACTTCCACAATATGCCAATAACTCCTGTTCTCAATAGCGAAAAGAACCAGATTGTTATTGAATGTCAGTTGCCTGGCCGCGTTGTAAAATGCTTGCTTTGGAAACTTCAGGTTGGCCGCGTTCCCCTTTATTTGTTAGACACTGATACACCAATGAACAACGAAGGCGACCGCTGGATTACCAGAGAACTCTACGGCGGCGATACAGAAACCCGTATCATGCAGGAAATAGTTCTTGGTATTGGTGGTTTGCGCGCTCTCCATGCTATCGAAGTTCACCCCTGTGTTTACCACATGAATGAAGGTCACTCTGCATTCTTGGCTCTTGAAAGAATCGCAGTTTCTATGGAAAGACACAACATGAACTACCGTGAAGCTTTGGAACTCACTCGTGCCGGTAACGTATTCACTACCCACACTCCAGTTCCAGCAGGCATAGATATTTTCCCAAGAGATTTAATGGAAAAATACTTCACCAGCTATTACTCTAAGTTAGGCATCAGCTGGGAAGATTTTCTTAAGATTGGTTGGCAGAACAACACTCCAAAGGGCGACGGCTTCTCAATGGCAGTTTGCGCTTTGAACCTCTGCGGCGAAGCAAACGGCGTCAGCAAACTTCACGGAGCTGTTTCACGCAAAATGTGGGGTGGTCTCTATCCAGATGTTCCATTCCAGGAAATCCCGATTAAGTCTATTACTAATGGTGTTCACACTCGTTCTTATGCTTCTCAGGAAATGTCTTTACTCTTTGACAGATATCTTGGCCCCCGCTGGACAAACAATCCTGGCGACCAGACTGTTTGGGAAAAAATAGACATGATTCCAATGGAAGAACTTTGGAGAACTCACGAACGCCGCAAAGAACGTCTTGTTGCTTTCGTCAGAACCAGAATCGAAGCTCAGTTGAAAGCACGCAATGCTCCTCCATCAGAAATCGCTCGTGCAAGAGAAGTCTTGAATCCAAACTATCTCACAATTGGTTTTGCAAGACGTTTTGCTACATACAAACGTGCAACTCTTCTCTTTAAAGACAAAGAAAGACTCATCAAGATTCTTTGCAATCCAGAAAGACCAATACAGCTTGTAGTTGCTGGTAAAGCTCATCCAAAGGATGAACCAGGCAAGAATTTCATTAAAGAAATCGTTAAACAGAGCAATGATGAAAGATTGCGCAAACACATCGTCTTCATAGAAGACTACGATGTAGTTGTAGCTCGCTATATGGTTCAAGGCGTTGATGTATGGCTGAACAACCCACGCAGACCTCAGGAAGCTTCAGGTACTTCTGGTATGAAAGCTGCCGTAAACGGTGTTCTCAACCTCTCTATTCTTGATGGTTGGTGGGATGAAGCTTACAATCCTGGTATCGGTTGGGCTATCGGAACTCGTGAAGAATACGAAAACAGCGATTATCAAGACGAAGTTGAAGCAAATTCTCT
This sequence comes from Candidatus Rifleibacteriota bacterium, assembly GCA_017526725.1. The sequence goes on along the minus strand of JAFXRA010000344.1, from coordinate 1,613 downwards.
CTATGAACTTCTTGAAAAAGAAGTTTCAAGAACCTTCTATGATCTCTCAAGCGACGGCATCCCACGCAAATGGATTGAAATGATGAAGAACAGCATGAGAGAAGTTAATGCTGTATTCAACACTAACCGCATGGTTTCAGAATATACTAACAGATTCTATGTTCCTTGCGACAAGCACTATAAAGAACTTTCTGAAAATAACAGACAGCGTGCCAGAGAACTAGCAGCCTGGTTAGACACCATCGGCACAGAATGGCATAATGTCCAGATTACAGAAGTTAATGCTAACGGTCATGATGAACAGCGTGTTGGTGACATTCTTGAAGTTACCGCAAAAGTTAAACTTGGTAATCTCAAAGCCAGCGACATTATTGTTCAAGCTTTCTACGGCCAAATGGTAAGCACTGAAGATTTACCACAGGGCGACATAGTTGACCTTCAGTTCATTAAGCAAGACGGCGATATTGCTGAATTCAAGGGTGGTATAGGTCTTGCAACCAGCGGTAAAATGGGTCTTGCAGTCAGAGCATTGCCAAATCATAAAGATTTGATTCACCCATTACTTACCGGCCATATTATCTGGGCTAAATAATTAACAGATAGAAAAACCCCTCAGACATTAGTCTGAGGGGTTTTCTTTTGAGAAAATGCGTAAGTTTTTAGAAAATATGAACAAACCCCATAAAGTTCAGCGCAATAAAAGGAAGTACTAAACCAGAGCAATATAACATAAGAGAAGCATATTCCGTCAGAACATCGTAGCAGTCTAATTCAACCTTATCATCTGGTAAAAGCGTGAATCTCAAAGCGGCTGGAACAAAAGCTCTCCAGAAAAACCTGCCGTTAAGCGTATAAAATAGAATCTCAGCAATTGTAAAACCGCCAACAACCAAGGTAATAGACATTATAAGACCGGCTAGAAACATATTCTTCTCCTGCCACCCCTATCGGCAGGAAAAATATTATGCTTAACGATAATTTGGTTTTTCTTTTATTACTAAGCAATTAAGTCTATTATTCTTAATAACTTAATAATATTTTTATAATAATACTACGGACAGTTAAACCTGAGACCTCCCGGAGGCTGTCCGAAAACTAATTTTTAAGTCCAAATAAGATTGTTCGAATTGCCTACACATTTGTCATAAAAAGTATAGCGTATGGGCTTTAGCCCTGAAAGCTATACGTTTATGACAATGGGTAGGCAACAAACAAATAAATACTGATTTTTCATCAAATTTCTAGTTTTCGGACAATCTTTGGAAGACGCTACAATAAAAAAACAATATTAGCAAAGACTTATTTAAAAAAGAAAATCTTTGTGTTTACCATAATAGAAAGTTATTCTGAAATGCCTTCTTTGGTAAGAGTGTTGTAAATTACGCGCTTACCCTTAAGGCTTCTTTTTTCTTTTTGATTTGTTTCAGGGTTTAATTCCCAAGTATTGATTAAAGCATTGCCAGAAGCACTACTTAAAACAGCCAATGAACGTTTTCTCAAATAATCAAGTCGGTCGCCCTTTCCGTCACTAGGGTTTTCGCCTTCAGGCTCATAAATTTTTACGTTCCCAGAAAAAATCAAGCGTTCGCTGTCTTCTCTTCCCAACAAATCAT
>JAFXRA010000343.1 GCA_017526725.1 Candidatus Rifleibacteriota bacterium | reverse complement strand
GTGCAGAGACTGGTATGGTGAATATCCTAACGAAGATGTAAAAGACCCTATAGGTGCTTCAAGTGGTTCTGACCGTGTCAATCGTGGTGGCGGTTGGGACGATGGTGCTTACAGTTGTCGCTCTGCAGATCGTTGTAGAGACAATCCTTCTGACGTCAGAAGCAAACGCCTCGGTTTCCGTGTTGCCATTGTGCCTGTTGAATAAAGCTAATGCTTGAAAAATAGCCTTTGTTTATCAAAGGCTTTTTTCGTAGTTATTGTAGTTGGTTTTTGTTGTTTTTATTGTTAAATATAAGTTGCAAAACTATCGAATGTTATTAATTATATTAACTTATCAAAGCTTATTCTAAACAATAACTACAACAACTACCAACAACTACCAACAACAATAAAAACAATTATATTATATAGGCTCTTTAAACTGGCTTCTGTTTTTACCTAAGTTTATAATATACTATTTTTTCATGGTAAGCAAGTGAATTTTTTTTTATACTGCTTGTCTAAAGAGGGGGGCGAAACGTAACACTGGGCGTTTAAAAGGGTCTAGTATATATACTAGACTTGATAAAGGTTGACTTTATCAAGTCTTAAAATGTCTTAAATATCAGGTGAAAAATGAAAGTATCTGGAACAAGTTTAGACCCAATATGTTTTTCCAAAGAGCCAAAAGAAAGAGATGAAGCAGCAATCAAAGAAAAATTGTCAACTTTAAAGCAAGAATTGATTGATTAAAAAAGAAGAAAAAGGAAGAGCTTACTTACTTCAATTTAACCTGAACTTTGAATATTTCGCCGGCATATAAAAATTCATAGAAGCATAAAACGGTGAAACCGAGAAAATCTATTTGTTCATCAGGTGTTTTGCTGATGCTTTCCACTTCTAGGGGTTTGGGAATAATGATAACGAAAGCTTGAGATAAGCAGGCTGGCTGCGGAAGCGATGGCAGGACAAAAGTCTTTTTATTTTCGCCTTTTAAGTGACCGTTTGTATATCGGCAATAGATGAATTTTGCAGAGCGAGCTTCCCATGGGTCGTCATGAGTAATTGTAACAACTCCGCTACCTTCATCTGTGACAGTATGGAATGAAGCTTTGAGAATATTCCCTTTTTCATCAATAAAAGGTGACTGAGCGATTTCCGGCAGCCACAACTGAGAGAATCTTTCATCAACATCATAAACATTTATATTGCTGAAAATGTTGTTGTGAGAATACTCTCCATTTTCGTCTATAACAAAGAAAGAAGTACAGCCGTAATTGCCGATGGTAAAAGATTTTGGCGCGAGAGTATCAACGCAGATTCTATGGGCGTAATACCTGACAACCGGGAACCAGACCGGATGACCGACTTCTTCATCAATACCTTTCATCTGCTCAGATTCAACCTTTTTGACCAATTCATCATTAGTAGGGAAATAAATAGTCGGACGTATACTTCTAGCCTGTTTCAAGTATTTTTCAGGGTCTTCTTTGCCCAAAAGAATAGCTAGTTTATATAGGCAGCAATAACTGATAGCTCTGAGCATATCGTCGCCAGGCATTCCCACAACTTTTCTCATTGTGTTGTAGGCACCTTTAAGGTCGTCGTTAAAAATCTGAGCTCTGGCATGATTAACGTTCATCAGCATGTTAGACGGGTCTTTTTTGATAATATCGCTTGTTTTTGCGAGAGCTTCCTTATAGCGGCCGCTCAGCATCAATGCTTGGAAAATCTTAACGTGAAGGTTATAAAGTCTGGGAAATTCCGCAATTCTGTCTTGAAGAACCTTTATAGCGTTGTCGAAATCCATGATTGAGAAATAACATTCACTTTGAGCAACAGCTATAATGTTGTTTTTCTTGCCAAGTTTTTTGATTTCAGTGGAAACAGCGATAGCTTCTTTGTAATCGCCGAGAGATTCCAGACAGAAGAAAATCATAAAGAATATATCGTAGTCGTCAGGATAAACTATGTGCAGACGCTTAGACTGCTGCAGGCCTTCTTCATAATCTCTGTTCAGAAAAACCGTTTTAATTAAATTGAATTTGCTGATTACGTATTCATCGTTAATATCCAAAAGAGGTTCTGTTGTGTCTATGTAATGCTTGATTCTAGACAGGTCAGAAGCGGTAAGCAGAGCAAATGAAATTAAGAACAGAGTGTCAACATTTGCTGGGTCTATTTCGTAAGACTGCTTTAAATCTTCCATCGCATCTGCTATAGCGAAATTTCGATAGAGATTTTTTCTTGCTGATTTTAAGAAAAGTTGCGAAGGAGTTAAAGGCAGATTTTCTGTTGTTAACTCGCTTGGATTTGTAGAAAGCCTCAGAGCTTTGGGTTTGGGTCTTACCTTGGGCTTGTTTACAGCGTTAGACTTAGGTTCACTGAAGAACCAGCCTTTAAGCATTTCAGTGAAACCAGCAAACCATGATTGTGACTCACCTTCTTGTTGAAGGGCGACTGCAAGTTCACCTGCGTTTCTATATCGCTTAGAAGGTTCTTTTGAAAGGCATTTCAGAATTATTTTTTCAAAATCTGTGCTGATATTTGGATTTATAAGCCTTGGGCGCTTAATTTTGTTTTGAGTAATAGCAGTAACTATAGCCGCAGTATCATCAGCTTGAATAGGGTGGGAGAGAGTTGCAAGCTCATACATAACTACGCCAAGACTGTAAACATCGGATTCAAAAGAAACTGTGCCTCTTTTTCCCATAAGCTGTTCTGGTGCTGCGTATTTCAAAGTGCCCATAAACAAATCAGTTTGAGTTAAGTCGTTATCTCCGTCTTGTTTTACTAAGCCGAAGTCAATCAGCTTCAAATGTGTATCATCGGCTATCAGAAGGTTAGAAGATTTAATATCTCTGTGAATAATGCCCTGCTGGTGAGCACAAGCTAGGGCTGAAGCTGCTGACTGCATCAATTTACGGACTTTTTTAGGGTATTCCTTGTCTTTAATAGGGTCTTTAGCGTGGTCACAGAGAAAATATGGCGTGTCTGAATCGCCTTCTTTGACATAGCCAGAAAGCTTTAAATCTTCAAAACTCTCTTGAGAATTACGAATATAGAGTGCACGAGTGACAAAATCTTTTATAGACCAACCGTTTACATATTCCATAACGAAATAAGGGCGGTTTTCATATTCGCCGTAAGAATAAATCTTAACAATACCGGAATGGTCAAGATTTGCAATAGCAGAGGCTTCTCGTTGGAATCTGGCAATTCCAAGCTCATTGGTTTTGTCGGAAGCCTGATGCATAATCTTGATTGCGGTAAATCTTGAAAGAGCCTCGTCATAGGCTTTATATACCGCGCCCATTCCGCCCGAACCAATTTCTTCTATAATCATGTTGTTGTTTATAATGGTTCCAGGTTGTATTTTTAAATTTTCTCTAGACATGTGGTGTATTATATCACAGTGTTTTATAGTTGAAAATAGGTGTATTAGTAAAATTACAACTATTTCTCTTTATCGAAAAAGAAGGTATGAATTAATTAAAATACCCTGATATTTTTATTAAAATAGAACTTTATTATTTTTTAAATAAAATAGTCTTCTTGTTTCTGTTGCTTCTCCAGGCCATGAAAAATGATCTAATTTTTCTATATTAAAATATTTTGATAAAATAGAACTACATTCTTCATCGGTTCTAGTAACCATTCTCAGAATACCTTCACGATAAATATAATTGCTATTTTTTAATTCAAAGGCTCTGCTGCTAGGTTTGCTTGTGTCTAAATAAAAATTCATGCTAATAATTAATTTTGAACCCGGTTTTATTACTCTTGCAGCCTCTTTTAAAATATTGTTGGCAATTTCTTCTGGCACAACGTCAATAACATTTGAGCAGAAAAAACCGTCATATTTATTAGATTCTTCTTTTTGCAGCCAATCTGCGGTAATTACAGAAGTTTCGATAGCTTTTTCCAAATTATAAAATTTAATGTTGGAAAGAGCAAAATTAATTGCGTTTTTTACCAAGTCTACTGCAGTAATTTGCTTGCAGCCTAATTTTGCCATAATAATACTGGCCCAGCTATTCCCACAACCATAATCAAGCACTTTTTCGCAATTAGAGAAAATAGAAAGGGCTTCTATAAACTTTTCTGACGGAGCAAGTTCTTTCCAATTCTGGTTGTTTTCCAAGGAATTATCTTGAGATTCTTTTTCATAAGCTGAATCCCAAAAATCTAGAGAATTTTTATAATCTGTTTTTATTTCGTTGTTCATATTTTTTGTTGTATTCCTCGTTAAAACATTTTTTCTTATTTGTTCTCTAAGCAAATATAAGTATAGAGATTTGCTTATTATTTATGGGGATATTTATTATAACATATAAAAATCTATTTGTTTCTTTAGCAATTTTTAGAAAACATTTATTCTTTATTGTTTTGTTGATTTGGATAAAATTTTTAGATATACTTTTTAGAAAATACTTATTATTAATGTAATTCGGGTTAGGAGGCCATGAATTAGATGGGCAATTTATTTAACAAAATTTTGGATGAGGTTAAAAACTTTTCTAATCAACTTTTAAATGGCGATACAGGCTCGAAAACTTGTGGCATTCCTAAACTGGATATACTTTTTAAACCAATATGTGATGGTAATACTAATTCACATATAGTAATACTAAAGAAAAAAAATCCTCAAATTGAAGCTTTTGTAACTGCTTATAAAAAAGCAGCCTCTGAATATGGCAAAGTTTTTAACAATACTTTTGTTAAGTATCCATCTATGACTGAAGAAGAAAAGGTTTATACAGCTTTTGAAGATATACATATTTTAAGATCGGATGAATATAAACTTGGTATTGCTGGCTGGCTTCCTGAATTACCATTGGAATATACCTCGTTGATTGCGGAACAAGCTCATCCTATGCTTGGTGATGCTGCTTATGCTTTAGCAAGAGAAAATGGGAGTGCTGGAAATTCAATAGATGTAGGCCCTGCTCATGTTATAGTGGCGTCTTGGATGAAAAAGTGCATGGAAATATTTGTAAATATTCCTAAATTTTTTGAAACAAAACAGCTTCAAAAAGTTTACTATAAAGGAGAAATAAATAAACTCACCATATTTTTCTTATTTTTTCTTAGTCGAGTTGGTTGTAATATTCTAATTGAACCATATCCAGAAATTGATGTTAATTATGTTTTAAATAATTTACCCAATTATATCAAAGTTGATGTTATAAGGTAATACTGTCGTTTTTTAGTTCTGATGAAGAATTCTATAACTTCAAAAGCGACAATTTAACGGAAATAG
>JAFXRA010000342.1 GCA_017526725.1 Candidatus Rifleibacteriota bacterium | reverse complement strand
TTTAGAATACTATAGAACTGAAGGCGACAACAAGATATATATAGCAACTTATTCAAATGGGATAACGGCAGTACAATTAGACGGAGAACCGAAATCATTTGAAGTCACAGCAACAGACCGGTATAACAACACACAGACCAGAAGCACTACTCCTCCTATATTTATAGATAATGTAGGTCCAGTAATATTAAGTTTCGATATAACCGGGGCAACAGGTACAGATGGGAGCATAATAAACAAGGACAAAATAACTTTTTCAGCAGCCATTACCGGAGCAAACGCTTCAGAAAACCCTGTAACGATAGATTTAACTAGTCTGGATGATTCAGGAGTAAAAAATCTAACTAACAGTTCAGGCAGTAATTGGCAATATCGCCATACAGTGGCAAGCGGCTCTATCGACGAACCAGATTTTAGTTTTATTATTGTTGCTAAAGACAATTATGGCAATATTACAAATGCTGAAATAAAAAGACCGGTAGATAATGAGCCACCGGTATACATCGACCAAAGCGATATAAAAGTAAGACAAAATCCTCCTTATATTATTATTGGTGACAGCATAACCACAAAAGTAACATTAGAAGATGCTGGGGATGGCACAACAGTTGAAATAGATCTAACACAATTGGGCAATCACGGCAAAGAGCTAATGTCATCACTGGGCAATGAATTTTCTTTAAGTTTTGACATAGCAACAGGTCCAATTAATAATGGAGCTATTTTCCCGGTAAAAATCACAGATAATGCTGGCAATCTTGCAATCATGCAGTCTACAGGCGATACATTTAATGCTTCATTCACATTTATGGAACTGGACCAGAATCCACCCGACCCGCTAGATCCAATAATAACACTTACAAACCATACAAATACAACAGATAAATTTCCTGATTCAGTAAACATAAAGAAAACCATTACCTTTAACCTGCCTTATGCAAGAGAAACAGGTACAGATGACCATGCAACAGCCACATTAGACGTCACAGATCTATGCAAAATACCAAATGATGAATCTATAAGATATTTAGGCCCAACTCTTGACCTTCTTCCTTTGTCAACTACTTCAAATTTAGCAAGACTTAACGAAGGTACAAATCTCTATAACCTTACAATAGTAGGAACAGAATCAATAGGTTTGGCAGAACAAACGAATTATCAATTTACTTTGACAATGTATGACAAATCAGGGAACAGGGTTGTAAAGAAAAGCAACTACTACCAGAAAGTTGACTTTAATCCGCCGGTAATTAACTCAATTACAGTGGGAACAAGCGGTGGCACAACTCTAAAAATAGGAGATACAGTTTCTTTTAAAGTAAATGTATCTGGCAACGACGGTGAAAGGCCAAAAATTGATTTAACCACATTAAACCCAGAACTAGGCACCGTTTATATGGACTATGACCCGGCAAACCTAGGAGTTTACACATACAACGCAACAATAGCAACAGGCACTTTAGATAATGTAACAGCCTCATGGACAGTAACAGTCTATGACGGCTGCGACAACTCTGTCAGCAGCCAGACAAGAGAACTGACGATAGACAATAAACCGCCGGAAGTTCTAGGCTTTTTAGCAATAGCAGACAACATCACCAATAATCAAAGAATAAATTATACAGAAAATTCAAAAATTACATCTAGAGTATCATATGCATTAACATCGGATGAGCCACTGACAGTATCTTTAGACTTAACTGCAATAGGCGGTTCCAATAGCCATCTTGTAAATCTTGAGGAATCTTCGCCGAAGCCGCCATACATTTATATCGCCACAATGACAACTTCTCAAACTTCAGAAGAATACGCTAATTATAAATTTCCTGCCTTAATAACTGATGCTCATGGCAATAAAGCTTTAATCTATACTCAGGAAATACAAACCGTAGACTGTCAGGTTCCGATAATAAACACAATGTTGTGCGGTGCAGAAATTACTGCCAGAACCAACAATCTGCCATTGCCCAAGAATCAAAACATAGTCAGAATCGGTGACACAATAACATTCTACGCAAGTATGACTGCTTGTCTAGACACAACTGCCTCTGTAACTTTTTCTGTAAATCCTGGAGTTGCAAATGTTTCAAAAGAAATGTCATACAATGAAACCAAAGACAGACATGAAGTTTCATTTACTATAAAAGCACCAAATGTTATAGAAAATGGAGCTGCATGGGGCGAACTCAATCTGAATAATTTTGCTTACACTATTTCTGCAGCAGATGACGCTGGGAATATAGCAACACCTTTTGAAAGCACAACAAGCTTTGTTGCCAAAAATATATATCCGACAATAGCAAGCTACTCACTGACAATTAATCCAGACCTCCCTGAAACCGGTATTTTAAATATAGCTTCCGGCACAGATAGAACGACTAGAGATCTTCTAATAGCAAGTGCTACTTTAGCAAATAATGCAGTAATATCTACGGCATCTCTAGATTTAACCAATATCAGCGGGCCGCTCAATTATTATATAGCTTCAATAACAGGCTCGGTAGTAAACAACAACGGGAACGGAATAGATATAGCCTCATATTCAAAAGTAGACTACCTTGAGGTTCCAATTCCAATAACAATATATGATGAAGCTGGTTATTCATGCAATTCATCTCACGAACTAAAACTAGATACTAAGGGTCCTGAAATTACAGAAGTAACTTTCGATGGAGAAAAACTAATAGTTTATTTTTCCGAAACAATAAATACCCTTACTAATGAAAATAAAAAAAATTGGAGCCTTATTGGAAGTTCAACTGTCGGAACTGAAGTAAGATTAGATTTATCAGACGGCAATCTAGTTGAAACCTGGGTTAATTATTCTGAAGAAATAGAAATACGGTTAAGTTTAAATGGCAGAAGAACTGTAACAGGCTGGGCCTCTTCTTCGCTTTACATAGAAGCAACTCGAACAGCTAGTGCTTCAGCGGAAGATATCCGCAATAACTGGATGGGAATTTACAACTATTTCCCTGTTACAATAACAGATTATTCTTGGCGTGAAGAACCAGCAATATCGAATTTTGTAATGGCTCACGACTGGCCTAATGCCTGGCCTAATTCTATCTATTTCGATTTACATTTTAGTCAGGAAATGGATACGACTACATTCGTAGCCTCAGATGCTGTTTTATTTGTTGACGACCCAGGTTTAACAGAATTCGCAGATGTCAGCTACGATTCATGGTATGTTATTCAGAAAGAAGATGTCTGCAACTGGAGCGACAACAAAAACTTAAGAATAACACTATGTGAAAACGGCAGAGATTGGGTAGCCAGCAAATTAACTAATGACACTTCAAGGAAGATAAAATTTGCACAAAAATCTTCAGCAAACAGAATGGTTACAAGTATTTACAATAAAAAGCTGAAATACTACACCATTGAATCGCCGTTAGAAGCTACAGACAATAGAGAATCTAATCCTATATTTTCACTAAATGTTTTATCTTC
>JAFXRA010000341.1 GCA_017526725.1 Candidatus Rifleibacteriota bacterium | reverse complement strand
AGATGATACTGCTGCTGCAACAAGATATACAACCACTGACTCAAACGGAAAGTATAGTTTTAGTAATTTGCGTTCGGATGTTTGGACTCTTGGTTTTTCTAAGACCGGTTATTCATCTATTGATGTAACTGCTTCTGAGGCTGTTAAAGTAGCAGTAGTGAATGGTGAGCACATTAACTTGCCAAGAGTAGAATTGGTTCAGAATTATACTAATCAGTATGTTCATGTTAAAGGTACTCTCGTAGATGGTATAAACGGGAATACTATTACTTATGGTAATACTAATTTTGCTTTTGGAAGTACTTCATTCTCTAATAGATTACCTACAGAATTTACTACAGGTTTTGATGTTCCTTCTTCAGTTGGTGAAATAAAAGTAATTGTTACTGTTGATGGATATAAGCCTTTGACTATTCCTTTAGATAATCTTATCAATGATTATGATTTCGGAAGAATTAGTCTTACACCAGAAACTTATAAGATTGTTGGTAGATGGACAAATGCTCCTGGTTGGGTAACCAGTGCAGGACCAACAGCTACTATTATAGCTAGATCTGGTAATAATGTTGTTTCCAGAGCAACATCTGTTGTTGGAGATGGAGATCAGGCTTTTGAACTGGCAGATATTCCACGCGGAACTTCTGTAGCGATTGAAGTAGAACTTTTAGGTTATAGAATGAATTCTCCGATTACAGTTTATCCTGCTTCTGATTTCCAGGGAACAATTTATCAGAATTTCGATTTGAAGAACAATTTCTCTGCTATTACGCGTGATGTCCGAGTATTCTATATGTCATCAACTATTAGCAGTGGTGATAGAGTAGGAGCTTACTGTGAACAGACTGGTACAAGATGGCCAGAAGTAACTGTTACGAATCCATCAGGTTTGACTCTTGGAACTCCACAGGTTGTAGATTTGGGAACTCAAGCTTTACCAACAGGTTATGCATTTGATTTTGTTGGCTATATGATGGAAGATTCCAGCGGAACTCATACTGCAACAGGTGTAAAAATTAATGATGATGGCTCTGAAGCTCAAATAGTTACTATTAAATGAGGACATTTAACATGAATAATCATACTAATAATTCTTCAAGTTTAACCAGGGGGTTAAAATTTATGAATCTTAAGTTCTGGGGCGGATGGTTCCTTGCTATTGCCTGCGTGTGTATTTTCCTGACTATGGGTTGCGAAAATGGTTCTTTGGGCGTAAAATACGCAACCGTTCATGGTAGATTAGTTAACAAAGACAATGTTTCAATGGGTATTCCTAATGCGACAGTAAGAATGTTATCTAAGGAAGCTGTTAGTGGTGGTGGTGAACTGGAACAGGGCTATAACTTCCTTGCTACTGTTACTGACGCAAACGGTGATTTTCTTTTTGAAAAAGTTCACCCAGATAACGTAATTTTTGAATTTACTGCTCCTGGATATAGAAAGATGGTTTTCCCGTCTACTAATACTTCATCTTCAGAAGAAGATGGTTCTACTAGTGAATCTGCAGATATTGAATCTGTAACTGTCAGCAGTGGAGCTTTTGTTGATCTGGCTAATATTATGATGGAAAAAGTATCTGTAGTTCTTCCTGATAGGATTAAGGTTCAAATTGATTTCGTTGACGCTACTACCAAGGAAAGTATAAAAGATAATATTTCTTTAACTGTTAGCTTTGACGGAGTTGATAAAAAAGATAATGCAAAAATCTGGAGAGAATATGGCGCTGAAGATATAATGGGCGCTAATGAAATTAACGTAAATATTAGAGACATTAAAAATCAAGATGGAATTGTAATATATAAGCCTATTGATACAAAAATTACAGGAACAAGTAATCAGTATGTAACTATTGAATTAGAGCCTGTTACTTACAGCCTTGATTTCCAATTCTTAAATGTTCCAAGCTATATTCTCTCTTCAGAAAAGAATAAACCTATTATGACTATCTTGGTTGAAGACGTTTCTACTATTCCTTATCAGAGTATATCTATAACTGATGTTAGTAATTTTGGTCAGTTGACTCACTTAGATATACCTGCAGTTAAAAATCCACAGCGTGTTCGTATAAGAATGAATGGTTATAAAGATGAAGTTATCAGTTTGACCACTGATTTATTAGCAGGTGAAAAGGGGTTTTATAGACTTGATATTGATTTCCAATGGGATGACGGTCATGTCGATGATGATCCTGTAACAGCCAGTCTAAATAATGGCAGAGTTGGTATGCTTGATAATGTTATCACACGTGACATTAAAGTTAATATGATTGGCTTGGCACAAAATGACAAAGCCAAAATTGTTACTAACTTCGTTCCTGGTTCTAAAACAACCTATTCTCCGAGTTTTGTTGCCAGCACTGAAACTATAGGTTTGGCTGATGCACAGGGTGCTATTACTGCTTATTTAAATAAGAGTCCGACTTATTTTGATATGACATATTCTATCATTGTATATCCGGATAATCCTGCTTCAAGTTCTTATATCATTAATAGTGGTGACAATGTAGTTCCTATAGGAATTCCAGAAGAAAATCATCCTACAGAAATCAACGTAGACATATCTAAGATTGAAGCTAGTTCAACTTCAACTACTGAATGATAAATAAGAGTTAATTCCAGCAAGAAAAAGAATCACGTCCCGAAAGGGGCGTGATTTTTTTATGTTTTAATAGGTTTTGCCTAAGAAAAAAAGAGTAATCACTAATATTAGTAATTACTCTTTTATAATCTTAGTAAAAGTTAGGATTAATTCCTAACTCCTAATTCCTAATTCCTAATTAAATAAATGGGACTCCTTTATCGTATTCAACACCAAGGTGTTTAGCTACAGTTGCAGCTATATCCCAGAAACCAATGCGAATACCAAGATCTCTGCCTGGTTTGCCTTTCTGATAAACCAGCAACGGAACAGCTTCTCTAGTGTGGTCAGTTCCCTTATATGTCGGGTCGCAACCATGGTCCGCTGTGATTATTAAAACGTCATCTTCGTTAAGTTTGGTCATGAAACCGCCAAGCCACTTGTCGAAGTCTTCCAATGCCTTTTTATAACCTGGAACATCTCTTCTGTGACCATACTTCATGTCTGTATCAACAAGATTAGTGAAGATGAATCCGTCTTTTACTTTATCTAAGGCTTCAAGAGTTTTCTGCATACCATCGTCGTTGCCCTTTGTAGTAACGTGTGGTTCAACACCCTTGCCGGCAAAAATGTCATATATTTTGCCTACACCGTAGGTTGGAATTCCCTTGCTCTTGAGAAGGTCTAGAACGTTATCTTGCGGAGTAAGGCTGAAGTCATGACGATTTGGAGTT
>JAFXRA010000340.1 GCA_017526725.1 Candidatus Rifleibacteriota bacterium | reverse complement strand
GCTTCTTCTTTTGATAATGTTCTTGTTTTTTTGGAAGAAATGCCAACGCGTGCTGTCTATGCAGATTCTGATGGTAAATATTCTTTTACTGATTTGCCCTTAGATACTCCTTTTCATATTATAGCCCGTATAAAATCTTTATCAGGAAATGAGTATAAAACCAGATCTGATGAGATTATTCTTGGAAAAGGAAAAGCTCAGGTAACCCAGAATATTAAGATTGGAAATAAAGATGAGGCTAAATATCAAATAAGATTTCAAGTAAAAGATACCAAAGACAATAATGTTTCAAAGTGTAAAATCTGGTTATGGGGTGAAGAGTTTACTATAGATGAAAGCGGCTGTTATCTATCTCCTAAAATGCCCTTAGGAGCTGCTGGTTTATTAAAAGTTGTTCCTCCAAGTAATAAAGATTTGGTGACCTTAGAATGGAAAGTAGATTCAAGCGCTTTTCAAAGTGAAATACAGGGAGTTTCAGCTGTTACTTTACCTCCTTCTGGTATAACCAATAAAAAAGCGCCATTTGTTAGTATAAAAGTTGGAGAAACCATATCTGGCGGCTTTGCTCTTAGGCTTTATGGCAATGCAGTTGATCCTCAAAATGATAGCTTAGAATTAGAATGGTCTACTTCTGTTGGTTCTTTTACATATGAAAGTATTGATAAGACTTACGTAGATTGGGGAATTCCTTCAGAAGAGACAACAGCAGTTATAACTTTAAAAGCAAGCCAGGTTTCTTCATCAAATTATCCTCTTTTTTGGAGTAAGGTGGAATTGCCCATTAAAATATCAAGTAATGGAACAGTGTCTTATCCTGGGGAAATTGTTGTCCAACCTGTTTTGAGATATATTAATATTATTTCTTCAGCTTCTGAGCAGATAACAGGCAATACAATTTCTTCTTATGAAGTCGTAGCCTCGTTCCCTAAAGATTCAGAACTTTTATATGATTGGGAGGTTTCTGATGGAACTATCATTTCAGGCCAGAACAGCAGAAGAATGTATTGGCAATCTCCCTCTTTAAAGGCAAAAGAAACTAGACTTGCTACTCTAACGGCATATGTTTCTGATGAAATTGCTACAATATCAAAAAGTATTGTCGTAAATGTTACTTCTTTCCCTGTTATTACTTTTACATCACCACAAATTACCGAGTTTTATCCTGGAGAGTTGTCTTTTAATGCTATTGCAAAAGACTATGAAGGAAATTTCATACCCTATGAAGATTACAAATGGTATTTTGCTACTTCTACAAGTGAAATAGTATTAATTCAGAATGAAGGAGCTTCTTTTACTTACAATTTTACAGCACAGGGTACATATACTGTTTATTTGTCGGCAAAAGATTCTGCAGGAGTTGTCGGAACTGGTTCTATAGATATTTCAATTCTTAATGTTCCTCCTGATATCACTATTTTAAGCCCGATTAATGATGCTGGTTATACCTCTGAAAATCATTTGGTATTTAAAGCAAAGGTTGTTGACTTTGATGATGGAGAAATTACTGCATCTGAGCAGATAACCTGGTTCTCCGATATTGATGGCAAAATAGGCTCTGGAACATTTTTTGTAAATGATTCATTAACAAAAAATAAAAAACACACAATAAGAGTTGAAGCTAAAGACTCTCAGGGAGCAGTCTCTTCTGAATCTATTTTCATTTGGTATGATATGCCTGCTCGTATAACCCTTACTCCAGAAACTGGAGCTGCTTTCTTTGAAGGTAGTAAAATTGATTTTTACGCAAAAGGCATAGATGGGAACGGCGCTTCATTGGCTTCTTCTACCTATAAGTGGTATCTTGATGGTGCTGCTGCTCCATGGAAAAGCGGAATAGAAAGCTTTTCGATTGATAACATGCCGGCAGGTCTTCATTCTATAAAAGTTATAGGCAAAAATGAGTTAGGTGAAGTAATAAGTGATGATTATTATTTTGAAACAGGTTTGCCTCTTCCAAATATTACTAGTCCTGCTTCTGGAACTAGATTTGATCTGGGAACAGATATAACTTTTACCGCTGTTCCGACCTCAACTGGTACCTTGGAAATGAACTGGTTCATTGATGAAAATACTGAATCGTCAGGTACAAATAATACTCTAATTGCTAATTTGCCAGTAGGTTATCATAGCATAAGATATCAAGGCATGGATTATGCCTCAAATGTTGCTAGTTCTATTATTAATGTTGTAGTAGAAAGAGAACCTATAATAAAGTTAAATTATGCAAGTGGTGCATATTTCTTTGAGGGTCACCCTGTTTTATTTCATGCTAACTGCTTGGATTCTTCTAATAATAATATTAATGATGAAAATATTAAATGGTATATTATGGATTCCGGTTCTCCGGTTCTATGGAAGACAGGAAGACTTTTCTCAGTAGGGCAAGGCACTGCAGAAGGGATGCTCGGTTCAGGAACACATACTGTTATAGTTGAGGCTACAGGACCTTATGGCACAGTAGCTTCATTAAGCTTAGATTTCGAATCTGGTATTGATGCTATTTCAGTTTTAAGCCCTAAACCCGAAATTAGTTACGAAATTAATAGTGATATAAGTTTTGAATCTAATATAGAAAAAGATAGTATTCCTATCGCTTGGTTTGTTGACGGTAATCTAATTAATACCAGTATTTCAAGTTTTACTAAAAAATTTGAAGAAGGTATTTATACTGTTAAAGCTATTGCTACAGATAGTTCAAATGTAACAAGTTCTGATGAAGTAATTATGAACGTTGGTTTATTCCCAACAATGGATATATCAGTTAGAAACATTGAGCATATCAAGATAGATCCAACTAATTGCGTATTCTTCACAGGGAAGCAGATTATTTTTGTTGGCTCTGGTACTAGTCCAATTGATGGAAATCCTGTAGATTCTTCTCTTATGGCATGGAGTATTAGTAAAGAATATGGAGAAACTGGTAAACTGACTTTTTCTGGTAATTCGGAAATTACCGTAAACAGTAATGAAATCGCAGCTTTAGGAGAAGGGACAGGGACTGTAGAATTAAGATGCGATATTAGTGAAGGGTTTGTTGGTATAAAAGTAAAAAAAATGTATTTCAATTTGCCCTTAGCAAGCTTTGATAACCCAGCTAGTGATACTTTTATAAACTTTGATGATTATGAATCTGACAGAGTTGTTGTTACACCTTCCGGTTATCCTGATTCTGTAGGGGCAGTTAATTTTGAATGGTATCTTGATTGGGGAAAACCAGGCTGTACAAAGCTTAGTGATTCTGACCCATCTATGAACGGAATTCAATTGCTGCTGAAAAAGGGTGAAAATTATTTGTCATTGGTAGCTACTGATTCTTTAGGTGAAGTTAGTATTATGACTAAGAAAATTCTCATAGACAACTTGCCTGCTTTGGCTTTTTCTCCTCCATTGGATTTCGCAAATACTGATGCTTACATTTATGATGGTTTTGATATTACCTTAAAAGCGTCTGGTACTCCAGCAGTTGGAAACAACGATTTGACTAATTATAAATGGTATTTAGGCGAAGATATTACACCTAAGGGTGACAGAACGGATACAATAACTAATTCTGAATTAGGTTTGGCTAAGGGTATTAATAAAGTTACCTTGACAGCTGAAGATGAATATGGGGTAGTTGGTTCAATTTGTCACAACATCTATTTTGGTGAGCAGCTTCCAGAAATATTGTATCCAGCAGAGAATCAGTCTTTCCAAGATAGCGATATAGACTTTAATGCAACCGGTTCAGAAAATATTGAAATGAAATGGTATCTCAATGATAAAGGTTATATTGGTAGTGGTAAAGATATAACTATATCAAAGGATGATACCAAACTTGTTAATGGTGATAATAAAATAGTTTTAAGCGGGGAGGATAGTGTAGGAAACAAAGTAACTGTAACTCGACATTTCAATTATGCTGCTTCAAGCTATTTACCAGCAATTGAAATAAAACTTGCAAATGGCACTAATCTTACTACAAGTTCAGTGTTTTTTACTTTGGAAAACAGTGAACAATTAACAATAAATGGCAGTGCTACTGGTGCTGTTGACCATGATATTATTGAAGCTACCAAGATGAATTGGACTCTTTATAAACAGGATAACGAAGCAGGGAAACAAAAGTTTGACGGAAGAGGCTTTTTAACTTTAAAAAATACAGATTTGACAGATCCTGGAACTTGGGTTATTACCCTGTCAGCAACAGATAGATTGGGCTTTAATAATTCTTATACTACTACTTTTTATTATGGTTATCCTGTTCCTCATATAGAATCCCCAGAAAATCATTCTTCATTCGGCTATACTGTTAGCGATGAACTTAATTTAGAAGGAAACAATACCTTTGAAGGTTTGCTGGCACACTGTTGGTATGATAATTCCGGTAATGAATTAGGATATGGTTTTAATATTTCCAAATATTTTGGCCGCGGTTATCATAAGATTTTTTATGTTGCAACAGATACTGCTGGTGTAGAAAAGAGCGATTCTGTAGAATTTATAGTTAATGCTAGCCCTACAATTGAAATACAACAGGAAAAAAACGATGGTTCTTTTTCTGTTGTTGAAAATGATGCAAAGTATTTTGTCGGTCATACTCTAACTTTGAAAGGTATCGCAAATAAATGTGGTGGCAGTCAAGTTGAAAGCGAAAATCTAAAATGGCTAAGGTGTACTTCAGAAACAGATGACGGAACTGAATTGGTTAGCGGTGTTGCTAATCTTTCTTTATCAGATGCTACTTTAGGTGAAGGAACTTGGTATCTGAGATTTGTTGCAGAAGATAAAGATTTTGTAGATTATGATTTTGCTAAAAAATACATAAGCAGTGAGACTGTTAAGTTAACGACGGGTATTCCTGTTCCAGTATTTATTGGGGCTGAAGACGGTAAAAGAATAGATCAAAATACTTCTGTTTCTTTTATCGTCAATGATGTTTCTCCTTTAACTGGTTATTATAAGGTAGATGAAGATGGAGAACCTAAAAAGGTCACTGAACAATATGGAGAAAATAAACGTTTTACTCTTAATGGTTTATCACGAGATTATCACACTATTTATTACTATGCTTCGGATTCCAGCGGAATAACCTATACTGCCCAGACGTCTATACTCGTTGATTCTGGTCCAGAATTTACTTACGGTCCGAAGATAGAAACTAATGTTACGTATTTAGGAACAGGGACATCAGGTCTATTAAATTATCCTATTATTAAATCAACAAATGGTATTATTAATTTGGATCTTAAGGTAGTATCAAACGATCCTGACTTAAAATCTATTAAATGGCATAGTTTGTCTGAAGATCATGATACTGAAGTAAGTGAATTTAATAGGAATTATTCAATAGGTTCTTATACCTATCTTGTTACGTTAGAAGATAAATTTGGAATAGCTACTTCCACCACATTGTCTTTTTGGGTTTGGGGTTATGAAAATTGTGGTAACTTAGGTGTTAAAAACAGTTTAGTATCTGATGGTAATGCTAATTTATTCTTATCAAGCACTGGATCAAACATACTGCCTTTAACCAGAAATACAGACATTAACTCTTCTATTAGTGGCAGTTTAACTGAAGGTACCGC
Source organism: Candidatus Rifleibacteriota bacterium (assembly GCA_017526725.1). The sequence goes on along the minus strand of JAFXRA010000340.1, from coordinate 1,825 downwards.
AACTCCGGCGGTATCTGTTGGAGGCTTATTCTATGATAGTTCCGCCCTTTATACTTTAACTGATCCTAGCTCATTAAAACTTAAAAAATGGAAAGTGTCTGATTTGACTGAAGATGAAAGCTATACATCGCCTAGCATCGGAGATGGTAGTATTACTGCTTATGGTAGTTTTATCATTAAAAACTCTAAGATTTATATAACAGATAGATCAAATACAAGCGGTAATAGGGTAAAATTATTCTATTCTGATGGCACTCATTATATTGATTCTGCTTATATTTTCAATAAACCATACGGCATAGCTTATTCAAATGATGAGTTATACGTTTCTGATAGTTCAAATAATAAAATTGTTACATTAGATTTTAATGGAAATGATGAAGAAAAAACTGTTACTGTACCTTCACCTGAAGGGGTTGTATACAGTTCGTCGACCAACAGAATATACGTAGCCGGTAAAAATGATTCTAATAAGCCATATGTTTATGTTATAGACTCTAATACTTTTGAAATTTTGTATTCATTTTATGTCGAAGAAGGGGCTCAAAATCTGACTATTTGCGGAACAGGTGAGATGTCTGATCTTTATATCAGCAATTCTGGAAATGGCAAAATAATACGTGTCCGCTCTGGTTTTACCTGGTAGTTTCTTAATTCTTATTCTAGCGACAAAGACTGTTTTCCTATAAAAACACCGCCGGAAGTTCCAACCCATACTTTACGTCTTTGCCCTGCGGCACCTGAAGCTTGAGTTAGACTTGTAACTGTTTTGAAATTCCCTAAGCCGCTTTTTATTCTAGTCCAGCTAGAACCACCGTCTGTTGAACGATAAAGCCCGTCTTCACTGCCTGACATAACATTTATTGTGTTGTTCGGGTCAACAAGAATACACTTACAGTTAGTTGTAACGCCGCCAGAGAAAGAGTAAGAAGTCCAGTTTCTGCCGTAATCTATTGAGCGGGCTACTCCATTGGTTGTTGCAGCCCAAATCGTGTTTGTATTAATTACGTCTAGAGCAAGAGCTAACGGAACTGCTGATACAGAACCACTGTTAGGATATGACAGGTCTGGATATTCATATACTGGACTTATTGGATCCGTTGCTATTCCTGATGAACCCCTAAACACTGGGGCGGTAGAATGTATAACTATATTTGGATGTAGGCTTGGACAATGGAAAACCTGACTTGATGATGTTCCGAAATATAATGATCTGTTTAAGCTATCGTATCTGAGAGAACGAACAAAGGATTGAATTGGATTATCCTGTTCGGTATTGCTAAAGGCATATTCAGTATAAGGTTTCATTATTGTAGTTCCAGATGCGTCTTTACCGTCTTCAACTTCACCATCTCTTGTTTCCCAAACTCTGTATTTTTGCTGGGTATATATTAATAGATCACATGATTCAATTGAGGTTTTATTATTGTATACTAGAAGAATATCATAAACCCCAAGAGTTGTAGCGGCAAATATGTGGTTTCTATCATTAATTTTTGCAGTTTCAATTGCAACAAGAGGTATGTCAGGCTGATTCCCAGAAAGAGGAACCGCTTCTTCTCCGCTTCCATAACGAGGAATGTAATATAATCCGCCTCCTGTGCTGGCATAGAGATTGCCGTCAGAATCCATAGAAATGTCATATATCAGATATTTGAGTGCTGGATTTCTTGTTTTGCGGGAGAGACCGTTAACTCCTTGCCAATAACCGCCGGAGGTGTCTCCAATAGCGTCAGAAAAAGTAGCAACCCATAGACCATAGTAGCCAAATTTGTTTTCTGCACTAGTACCTGCATATACTATAAAATCATCTCCGGTTCTTGTT
>JAFXRA010000339.1 GCA_017526725.1 Candidatus Rifleibacteriota bacterium | reverse complement strand
CTTTCTGAATCTAGCTCCCTTGTATTGTCCAATAATAATCTGGGTCAAATCATGGGCTAATACGGAACCAACAGCATCTTCTGTTTTTATTAATTTCATTATTTTTTCTCCTGTTCTGCGCAGTCAAAAGCACTGCCTTTTAATACAGCCAAACCGTGGTCAATATATTTCAAAATGTATTCTAGAGATTCTTTTACTGCTTTGGGTGAGCCAGGAAGATTAATAATAAGCGTTTGTTTCCTAATTACGCTGACACCTCTGCTAAGCATTGCGTGGCCAGTAATTTTAAGGGATTCTGCTCTTATGGCTTCTGCTATTCCTGGTGCGTTTCTGTCTGCAACAGCAAGAGTCGCTTCAGGAGTATTGTCTCTAAGAGAAAAACCTGTTCCGCCAGAAGTTATGATTAAATCAACCTTTTCTTCGTCTGTAAGTCGAATTAATTCATTTTTTAAGAGTTTGGGTTCATCTGGTAGCAGAATACTTTTACGAACAATATAGCCATTTTGTTCTAACAATTCCGTTGCTTTTGGACCGCTCAAGTCCTTGCGTTCACCTTTAGAGCCTTTATCGCTTAAGACAATAATGGCTGCAGTGAATTTGTTTTTTGCGTCAACTTTTTTCATCAATATTCCATTCCCATCTCATTTAAGAAACAGTTTAATATTCTACAACAAACAATTTTACCATACAATTATATAATACTAAATAATTTTTAAAATAAAAAATAGTGATAAATATTATTAAGTACGTTATAATAACAGACAATAGATGTAAGTCTGTTATAGTATTGTTAAAACAGAAATTAATAGAAATTAGTTTCTAATCTCTTTAGAAAAAAGAAAGGTCTTTAATAATGAAAAAAGTAACTACATTGTTGTTAGTTAGTATTCTTGGTTTTGCCTCAATCGGCTATGGTGCTGAACCTGCAAAGAAAGTAGAAGTAAAGGTTTTTGCTGCTGCCTCTCTTAAAGCTGTTATGAGCCAATTTGAAGCAAATTATGAAAAAGCTCATCCTGCTGTTGATGTTATTCTCAATACAGACAGTTCTGGAAAGCTTATGAATCAGATAAAAGAAGGTGCACCTTGTGACATTTTCTTTAGTGCTGCTATAAAGCAAATGGATGATCTTGAAAAAACAAATCAAGTAAAAAGTGATTCACGCACAAATGTTCTTAATAATCAGCTAGTAGTAGTAACCAGACCTGACAGCAATACAAAAGTAACAGGTCTTGCTACTCTTAACAAAGCAAAGAGCATTGCATTGGCTCATGGTAGCGTTCCTGTTGGAAAATATACTAGAAGAGCTTTAATCAAACAAGGAACTTTGAAGAAAATTGATGATCCTGCGAAATACACAACTCAACAAGTATCTGCTGCTCTTGGCGGAGTTGAAATCAGTGAACAAAGCAATGTAAGCAAAGTTTTGGCTGCTGTTGAAGAAGCTTCTTGCGAAGTCGGAACTACTTATTTGTCAGATACTGTTGGACACGAAAAGAATATTAAAATTCTTGAAGTAGTTGGTTACGATATTGCTGGCGATATTATTTATCCCGCAGCTTTGATTGTTAATCCTGGTGCTGATGCCAAAGAAACAGCTTACTCATCAGATTTTTTGAGATACATCACTAGCGAAGAAGCTAAGCCTCTCTATCAGGAATTTGGTTTTGATACCAATGTGAAATAACTGATTGCTTCGCAATCAGCCCCCTCAGTCAGCAAGCTGACAGCTCCCCCACAATTCGTGGGGGAGCTTCTTCGGCTTGGAATGACGGTTTTAGTAGAGATTTTCAGTAGCTAAAACAATCCCCCTTCTCTCTAATCTCTTCTCTCTTATCTCTAAAAAAGTGTATCGAACACTTAAAACCTTATATAATTTGAAAAACTTATAGATTATTAAATCATCGCAAATAAAAATGGAAAGTATAACAGAATTTTTAAAAGGCTTAGATTGGAGCCCATTATATATATCTTTAAAAACTGGCATAGCTGCCACAATTCTTTCATTTTTTCTTGGTATCTATGCTGCTAGAAAAGTAATAAAAATGTCTACTAAGGCAAAATCTATTGTAGACGGAATCTTGACTCTTCCAATGGTTTTGCCGCCAACTGTTGCAGGCTTTTTCCTTTTGCTGATTTTTAGCAGAAGAAGACCTATTGGAATCTTTTTAAACGATACTTTTAATATTCAAGTTGTTCAAACCTGGTTAGGTTGTGTAATTGCCGCAACTGTCATAGCTTTCCCTCTGATGTATAGAAATGCTAGAGCTGCTTTTGAGCAAATAGATGCAAATCTTGTTCATGCTGGCCGAACTTTGGGAATGTCTGAATTTGCTATTTTTTGGAAGATTGTTATTCCTACTGCTGGTCCTGGAATAGCTTCCGGAACCATTTTAACCTTTGCTAGAGCTATGGGCGAATATGGTGCTACTTCCATGCTGGCTGGTAATATTCCGGGTAAAACTGGAACCGTATCTCAAAGCATTGCGATGGTTACAGAGAGTGGTGACTATGTTACAGCGGGCTTTTGGGTTGCTATAGTTTTGTTGTTGGCTTTCCTAGCAGTATTCACAATTAATATGATTACAGGGAAGCACATGAAAAATATTAAAAGATGGTAGAAAACATGAGACTTTCTGCTGAAATTTATAAAGAAATAGGCAATTTCTGCCTAGACATGAAAATTGAGAGCAATGCCAAAAGAATCGGTATTCTTGGGGCGTCTGGTTCTGGCAAAAGTATGACTTTGCGCAGCATAGCTGGAATTGAAACTCCTGATAGAGGGCATATCGAAATAGACGGAGATGTTTTATACGATTCCTCAAAAAGAATTGATTTAAAGCCTCAGAAAAGAAATGTGGGCTATATGTTTCAAAATTATGCTCTCTTCCCGACTATGACAGTTTTGCAAAATGTTCTTTGCGGATTAAAAGGAACAAAAGAAGAAAACTTAGAAAAAGCCATGGCTATGATTTCTAGAATGGGAATTAACGGATTAGAAAATCGTTTGCCAGGTGAATTGTCTGGCGGACAGCAGCAAAGAGTAGCTCTAGCTAGAATAATGGTCTATAACCCTCGTCTTATTTTGCTTGATGAGCCTTTTTCTGCATTAGATATTTATCTTCGCGACAAAATGCAGCGCGAAATGTTTGAATTGTTAGAAGACTACAATGGACAAACCCTTATGGTTTCCCATAGCCGTGATGAATTATATAGATTTAGCGAAGAAATATTTGTTGTTGGAAATGGAAATATTATTCAAAGCGGGAATACCGATAGCATCTTTAATTCTCCGATTAATGTAGCTATCGCAAAACTGACAGGCTGTAAGAATTTCGCCAGGATTAAGGTTATTAATTCGCATAAAATTAATATTCCAGATTGGGGTGTAACTCTTGATTTAACGAGAGAAATCCCTAACGACATTACTTGGATTGGTTATAGAGCACATATGTTTGAACCGGTCTGGGGCGACAAAATTCCAAATTGTATAAAAGTTAGACTTGTAGCCAAAGATGAGCTTCCTTTTGAAACAAACCTTTATTTTGCTCCAGAAGAATGCGATAAAGGAAGCAAGGTTGATGATATTTGCTGGTTTATTCAGGGTGAAATGAGAAAGAATATAGAACAAAAAGGGATGCCTGATTATTTAAAAATTTCTGAAGAAAAAATACTCCTCTTAAAGGAGTAAAAATATAACTATAAAGGAGTTTTTATGAAATACGCATTAAGCGCAAGAAATCAGTTCGAAGGTACTGTCAGTAAAGTTACTGAAGGTGCTGTAAACGGTATTGTTACCATTGATGTCAATGGAACGCCTGTCACTGCAACAATTTCAATGGGTTCAATCAAAAATCTTGATATAAAACCCGGTGTTAAAGCCTGTGCAGTAGTAAAAGCTACTGAAGTCATGGTTGGTAAAGGAAAATTTCAATTGAGTGCTCGCAATCAGTTCCCCGGCAAAGTTACAGCTATTGAAGAAGGTGCAGTAAACGCCATTGTTAAAATTGAAGCTTTGGGTGGTAATACTGTAACATCTACTATTTCTATCGCTGCTGTTAAAGAACTTGGTCTCAAGGTTGGCGAAGAAGCTACTGCTGTTATTAAAGCCACCTCTGTAATGGTAGGAATTTGATAGGGTATAGGGTATAGGGATAAGAGAAACTTTATCTCTATTCCCTTATCATAATAAAATTACACAAAATACTATAATAAAAGTGTTAAGCTGCTTCCTTCTTCCAGATCTTTATTAGAGCTTCCTGAAGGATTTTAGAAAAATTCAAATTTTTTGATTCCGCGTAAGTATTTAACCATGAAGGAATGGTTAAACTTTTTCTAACAGATTTTATTCCATATTTTTCGCTGTATGAGTCCATATCAACAAAAAGCATTGAAGTAAAGCCTTTGCCTAATGTTTTGTCTTCAGTTTTTATTTTTGAAATATCACTAGGATTTGGTGGTTGTCTACCTTCTTCTAATTCACAGAGAATCCAACCACTAGCAGCATCTACAGCCATTTCATAAGCTTCATCAAAAGTATCACCGCCAGTACTGCACCCTGGCAAATCAGGAACAACAGCAACATATACATTTTCTTCTTCATTATGATAAAACACAGTTGGATAAGATAATTTCATTTAAAAACCTCTTTTATTTTAAGCCTGCCTGGGCTAATACAGAAGCAACAATAAACTTTTTTACATCTCCATTATGGTGGGGAATAGTAACAATTCCCTTTTTTATAGGATGCTTATAATGATGGTGAGAACCTACAATACGAACTAGATACCAACCATCATTTTTTATGATTTTTTCAAGCTCTTTAAATCTCATAATACATATTATATGTATTAGCTATCAAAAATACAAGCCCCTAGGAAAGAAGAATTATTAAGTTGGCAAAAAAATACCCACTTTAAAAGTGGGTATTTTTTTGTTGCTTAGATTAATATTTTACGTAAAGTTCTGTCCAGAACATATTGTAGTCGCTGAAGGCATTACCGCTGTCATACTTGAAATCGGTGTAGCCGATTCTGACTCTAGTATTCTTAGCCATTTTATACTTATATTCAAAGGTTATGACTTTTGCTCCATCACTACTTGCTGGTTGACCAGCAGCAGCTTTACGTCTGAAGAATACACTGGCTTTATCGTCATCTTTTGGAGAAAGTATATCATAAGCTAATCTGAAATAATGTTTATTATTGGTCTTGGGAGTATATTCTACCTGAAGCTTAATATCCTGAACATTTGTAATGAAACCCTGGGCTTGGAGACGATTATACTGTCTATCACGGATAAGGTCTTCCATTGGGTGTTCCGGGCTGTCAGTCCAACGTTTATCCTTAGCTATATAACCGGCATTAGCTTCTTCATCTATCATTGTATAAGCAAGTTTAAACTTGAAATCTTTTTTAGTGTCATATTTTGCAGCAGCATGAATCATCCAACCTTTAGTATCTTCTCTTGTATTATCTGCTTTAAGCTTACCGTTTTCTGTATGTTCGAAGACACCGCCTAAATCATAAGACCAGTTTTCGCTGTTTCCAATTTTGCCCTTTCCACCAAATTCAATGTAATAACGTGAAATGTCTTTGTTATCATCTGGATTTGCAGCATTAAATCTATCAACAGTTTGACGATTATTCTGCAGATAAGTACTATCCATAGTCAAATAATACAAACCTAAATAAAGATCAGTACCATTACGTTTAGTGTCAACATTGATATTCCAAATGTTGCGGTAATCTTCATCGCCTTGTCTATTGTAGAAAAGATTAAAGGTGTAGTTAATGTCTTTTACTTTCTTAGTATAATTGATGGCATCCATCTGGTTATTCATAACCATATAATGACCATGATTATAATACTTTCTACCTAAGGTCAATTTGCCCTTAGTATCCAAGAAATTCTTGATTTCCAAAGTAGCAATATCAACATCACCAGTATTAAAGTTGTTCCCTGTCCATTGACTACCACGAACACCTTCTAAACCTTGATTATTGTTCTGAATCATATCCCATCTGACAGATGCTTTCACATCTTTAGCAACCTGAGCGTCTAATCTAAGTCTTAATTTAGTAGATGTTCGATGAAGATGTCTTTCTGCGTTGCCGTTATTATCATCATCAATTTCAACAGCATGGTTACGCATTACTATATCGCCAGAAATCTTAATGTTGCCGCTAGAATTTTTGGTTGCGTCTTTAATTTCACTAACATCTTTCTTCAAAGTGGCAACATCTTCTTTTACAACTTGCATATCATCTTCGAGAGCAGTAACTTTAACACCAAGAAGAGCAAGTTCATCTGCGAATTCAATAGTGAGTTTTTCAAGAGTCTGAAGGTCATTCTTAGAAACATTACCAGTGCCGCCCATCTGTTCAACATTGGCAAGCATCTTTGCTGTTACCATAGCAAGTTGATAGCGTGTTACTGGTTCGTTTCCCTTAAATGTACCATTTGGGAAACCTTGAACGATACCTTTTTCAGCCATTTCGCTTACGGCTTGATAAGCCCAGTGATTTGGTGATACATCAGAAAAAACATCGGCATATGCAAAAGTAGATATACCAAGAATCATAGTAGAACAGGCCAAAATCTTTTTTATATTCATAATTATTAATCTCCACAAATTTAAACTAATTTCTATTAAGCTGTGAAGATAATATCAGTTTTTTCTATAATGTCAAGTATAAAGTAGTATTAAGTATTGCTAAATAGAATGGATGATTTGCTGATTATTTTTCTTGTTCCTTTATTATTGCTATATTTCTTCTAAAAAATGACAAAATTTTAATGCTTTTCTATGAGATTCTGATTTTTCTGTACGATATACTACTTTACATACTAAAAATGTTGCATAAATTTTAATACTGTGATATTTAGGATTATAAATAAACCTTAAGTCACATTCTTATGTGGTTGTTATAGTTCTTTGTTGATACCTTTTAAGTAGAGAAGAGGGAGAAGGGAGAAGGGAGAAGGGAAAAGAGGTAAGAGAAACTGGATTGCCACGTCATCTAACGATGGCTCGCAATGACGGTTTTAACAGAATCTTTCTTCGGCTAAAACAATCCCCTAATCTCTATTCTCTAAACTCTAATCTCTAAAAGTAAGGTTATATCACAAAGAAAGTTAGCTTTAACCACAAACTTATATTAAAAAGGAAAGATAGCATGAACAAAATTTGTAAATTCGCAGCTTATTCAATGTTAGCTGCTACCTTACTCGTTACACCAGCTTTTGCTCAGGAAGCTGAAGAAGTTGAAAACAACAGCGAAGCAGTCGAAATGACTGAAGCTGACAAAACTTATGTAATGCCAGAATTGGCAATCGACGCCGAACGTGCTACTTATCAGGCACTAATTACTCGCCCTCAAGACGAAATCATTCCAGAACAGATGGAAGCTATGCCAACTCATAACCCAGTTGAAATGCTTCGTTCTTATAACTCATCGATCGCGTTGGGCGGCGGTCTTGGTGGTGCTACTGTAGTTCCAAGAATCAGAGGTTTGAGCGGTAGATATACAAATGTTACCGTAGATGGTATGACAGTAAATACACCATGGAACTGGTCATCTCCGCTATCTGGTTTCCCTTTAAGCAGACTATCTAAAATAACTCTCTCTAATACAGGTTCTGCAATGGTAAACGGTTTTAATGCTGTGGCAGGTAGTGTAAACTTCGTTCTTCCCTCTGGCAGAACTCATAAAGGCTTTACTCTTGGCGCAGAAGTAGGCGGAAATGGTTCAAAGCATTGGGATACAATGTACGGCTTTGCTGACGGAAATAATGAACATATTATTGGAGTTTTCAGAGATGTTTATGATGGTTCTAGAAGATTTACCGATGGCTCTTCCTATAAAAACTCCCGTGATAATACTATGCTCTACTATAAAGGACAATTTGAATTGAGTCACGGCTGGTTGTTTAAATCCACTATTATGCATAATGAAGGTTATATAACAGTTGGTGATGCATGGGGTAACTACGAAAGATTCGACCCGTGGAAAATGTCTTTGAGAAGTTATGCATTATTTAAAGATTTTGGCAATGATTCTAACTTTACTTTGAGATATGCTAGATATAATGACTATTCTAAGGATGTTTACTATACAGACGGAACTTTTACACAGATTATGAATCCAGGTCAAGAAGACGGCTACACCAACGTAAACATGAAAACCTGGGAAGCTTTGTACAACTTCAAGGCTAACGATAAGAACTATATCAATATTGGCGTTCAGAATCAGAAGATGTCAGACAGCCACGATAGAATTTCTGCTGACCATAAAAATAAAGAATTTGATAACACTTCATTCTTTATTGCAGATTCTTTGAAAGCTACTGATAAATTGAACATCCATTTGGTTGCTCGTTCCGATGAAGATTATGAAGGTGAAAGAGACACTTCTTATTCTATCAATACAAATTATGATATTAGCGATAAATTCAGCTTTGGCTTGGGTTACAGCCAGACAATCCAGTTGCCGACTTTCCAGGATATGTATCAGGGTAGAGTAACACGCCGTGGATCTACAGTTGGTGACCCTGATCTTAAGAATGAAAAATCAAAGAGCTATGAAGCTAGACTTAACTATAAAGTCAATGACAAATGGAATATTAATTTAACTGGCTATAAATATGACATCGAAGATATGATTAACTATAAGGATGCTGCTGATCTCGGACTTGTCGGCCAGCAGTGGAAGTTCAGATCTAACAATGGTGCTAATATCGTTCTTGCAGCCGGTGACTCAGTTGCTACAAACATTGATAAGGCTGAATTACAAGGCTTTGAATTGGGAATTAAAGGCAAACTCAGTGATAACTTCAATCTCAATCTTTGTTACACTGATTTTAATAAAGCTCAGGATAAGACAGCAAATACTCGTTTAACTTCTGTTCCAGAATATAGAGCAACTATGGCTTTGGAATATCATAAAGAAAAGACAACAGCAGTATTAGCTTTGTCTCATCAAGGAAAAACTAAACAAATTGGAAATGACCCAACAACCAGCGTAAGCTCTTCAACAGTCTGTGACTTCTATATTAAACAGCAGTGCAACAAAGACTTCTCTGTATATTTGAAAGTTGCTAATATTGGCGATAAGGATTATATCCTTACTCAGAATTCCGGAAGCAGAAATGCTCAAGGCAATCAATATTACTATGAAGATGGCCGCACCGTTACCTTTGGTATGGAACTCAAGTGTGACTAATAATTAAAACAAAAAAACAGCCAGTCTTGGCTGTTTTTTTGTTTTAGGGGATAGGGTGTAGGGAGGTAGCCAAGCTTCGCTTGGCGTGATGAGTGGCTAGAGGTTGGTGGTGGGTGAGTAGAGCAGCAGAGCGGCAGAGCGGACAGTAGACGCGAGACCTCTATTCTCCGCACAAGGCTCGTTCCCTCAAAGTCTATCCGAAGGTACAAATTTCTAGAGACCGCGGAGGAGAATAAGGTTGAGCAAGCATCTATCCGCTTTTAAAGAATTGAAAACTGAAAACTGAAAATTAAAGAGTTTTGGACGAACCAAAGAGTTTAAGGCTTTTTTGTTTTTATTAGCTCCTTGTGTTAGAATGCAAAAAAATTAGGAGTTAGTATGATTAGAATTTGTAAATTTGCAGCTTATTCAATGTTGGCTGCCTGTATATTAGTTACACCCGCTTTTGCTCAAGAAACTGAGGAAGCTGAAAACAACAGCGAAACAGTCGAAATGACTGAATCAGAACAGACTTATGTTTTGCCGGAATTGTCTATTGACGCTGAACGTGCTACTTATCAGGCTCTTATAACTCGTCCTCAAGATGAAATAACTTCTGAACAGATTGAAAGTATGCCGACCCATAATCCGGTAGAAATGATTCGTTCATATAATTCCTCTATCAGACTAGGTGATGGGCTTGGTGGCGCAACTGTTGCACCAAGTATAAGAGGCTTGAGCAGCAGATATACGAATGTCACCGTAGACGGTATGACTATAAATACCCCGTGGAACTGGTCGTCTCCGCTATCTGGTTTCCCTTTAAGCAGATTGTCTAAGATAACTCTGTCTAACACCGGCTCTGCTATGGTAAATGGGCAAAACTCAGTTGCAGGCAGCATAAACTTTGTTCTTCCTTCTGGAAAAAGCCACAAAGGCTTCACTCTTGGTATGGAAACCGGGGGCGAAGGAACTCGACATATTGACGTAATGTATGGCTTTGAAGATGGCGATAACCAACATTTAATCGGTGTTTTCTCTGATAAATACGATGGAACAAGACGTTTTACTGATGGTTCCTGGTATAAAAATTCCCGCGATAACCTAATGTTTTACTATAAAGGCCAGATTGCGCTTAGTCACGGTTGGTTGTTTAAAACCACAATAATGCATAATGAAGGGAGCATTACTTGTGGTGACGCATGGAGAGGAAATTTTGAAAGATTCGACCCCTGGAAACTTTCTTTAAGAAGCTATGCTTTGTTTAAAGATTTTGGGAATGAATCTAATTTCACTTTGAGATATGCCAGATATAATGACTATTCTCGTGATGTTTACTATACTGACGGAACTTTCACTCAAGTCATGAACCCTGGTCATGAAGACGGTTTTACCAATGTTAATATGAAGACTTGGGAAGCTTTGTATAACTTCAAGGCTAACGATAAAAACTATATTAACATCGGGGTAGTTAATCAGAAAGTATCTGACAGCCACGATTCTCTTTCCAAAGATTTTCAAAATATAGAACATGATAACACTTCTTTCTTTATTGCAGATTCTTTAAGAGCAACAGATAAACTGAATATTCATTTGGTTGCTCGTTCTGATGAAGATTACGAAGGCGAAAGAGCTACTTCCTATTCTATAAACACAAACTATGATGTAAATGATAAATTTAGTATTGGTGCTGGTTATAGCCATACTATCCAGCTTCCTACTTTGCAGGATTTATATAGAGCCAATTCTAGAAATGGGAACTGGAGAGGCATTGTCGGCAACCCGAATCTTGAAAACGAAAAGTCTAACAGCTACGAATTCAGAATTGGTTACAAGGCCAATGACAGATGGAATCTGAATCTAACCGGCTATAGATACAATATTGATGATATGGTTGGGGTCAAGACAGCTGGCGAACTTGGTTTGGCAGGACAAAACGGCTGGTTTAGAGATAGATACGGCAATAATATTCAATTCGCAAACAATACTGAAGTTGCTACAAACATTGATGAAGCTGTGATTCAGGGTTATGAATTAGGTGCTAGGGGAAAATTGAGCGACAGCTTTAATCTAGCTCTAAGCTATACAAACTTCAAGAAGGCTGAAGATAAAACTACAAAAGTCCGCTTGGAATCAGTTCCTGATTACAGAGCTACTATGGCTTTGGAATACTGTCATGAAAAGACTACTGCAGTTCTGTCACTGTCTCATCAAGGAAAAACAAAGGCTAGACCAGGAAATGGTGTAACTAAGTTAGATTCTTCGACACTTTGTAATTTCTATATCAGACAGCAGTGTAATAAAGATTTTGCTGTATATCTGAAGATTGCCAACATTGGGAATAAGAGAGATGCAGTATTGTCTCAATATGTTCTTGGAAATCATAATGCCAACGGCGCAAACGGCTATTTCTACGAAGACGGCCGTGTAATCACCCTTGGCATGGAACTCAAGTGTGACTGATCATTAAAACAAAAAAACAGCCAATCCTGGCTGTTTTTTTTGTTTTAGAGCGAGAGATAAGAGAGATTATAGCTAAAACGAACACAAAAAGCTAAGGCTTCTTTTGTTTTTATTTTTGCAATGTGTTAATATATAGATAAATAGAAACAGGAGTAAGTCAATGCCGGAATTAAGCAGATTTGGAGGAATGGTAATATATATGTTGTTTTATGATACTAAACAACATAATAAGCCTCATGTTCATGTATATTATGGTGAATACGAAGCTGTAGTTGGTATTGATGGAGAATTGCTGGCGGGATCACTACCCCATAAACAACAAAAAATAATAACTGGTTGGCTTGCTTTTCACGAAGAAGAAGCATATAAAGCATGGAATTTAGCTGTAAAAGGTGAACATTTTGAAAAGATACCACCTATGAATTAAAGGAGTATTATATGTATATAAAAAATGGTATCTGTTATGCTGGAGAACTTGTAGAAAATATTAAAGTTGTTGAAGCAAAACCATTACCAGGAAAAATATTATTAGTAACATTTTCAACAGGTGAGAAACGTTTATTCGATACTACGCTACTTAAAGGCTCTGCTTTCAAACCATTATCAAATGATGATATTTTTAACGATATAACTTTATTCCATGGAGTTATAACTTGGAATAATGGTGAAATAGATATTGCTCCAGAAACAGTTTATGATATGAGTTACCCTTATAATTCATATGATAAAAATGGAGTTATGTAATTGAGAGTTGAGAATTGAGAAATGAAAACCGAAATTTCAGCTAATGAAACTGAAATCTCAAGAAAAAAAGCACTTCATATTTTTGAAACAATACGAAAAGAATCGAAAGAAAACTTTCCAAAAGGAATGTCATTAAAAGAAATATATGATGAAATAGTTCTTAGCAGAAAACTGTCAAAGTGAAATACTTAATTGCTATTTTTTCGAAAAAGATTCATTGTGACTCCTAGAGAGTTTTTAACTATTTATGAAAAAGGTTAAATATATATTGTTTTTTCTTCTCTCCTAAAAGAAAGAAACCAGAGTATTCATACTCTGGCCCGAAAAAATAAGGAGGCAAACAAATCCATCGAAAGTTTCGGCAAGAGTTGATATTTCTTTAACGAATTTTTAAAAATTTTTTAATTTTTTGTGTACACCAACCATAAACCCCATATATTAGTCTTGCAGAAACTGTGTTATAATAAGAAATATGTGATAAAGAGGAAAGATTCATCAATGATAAAAAAAAGCAGCAAATCAACTTTAACTAACGAAGAAGCATTAGACTATATCCTTAAAGCGTCTAAGAAATTTTTGCCGAAAACAGAGGTTATTCCTTTGGTTTCTGCTTATAATAGAATTTCGGCGGCAGATGTCGTTTCTGACACAAATATTCCCGGTGCTGACACTTCGTCAAGAGATGGGTTCTGCTTAAAGGCTTCTTCTGTTGAAAACTGCAGTTTGGAAAAGCCTATCGAGTTAAAATTAGTAAAAGGCGAAGTTCATGCTGGCCATTGTGTTGAATCGATTAAAGAAAATGAATGTGCTTATATTGCCACTGGCGGGGTTTTACCCAAAGTGGCAGATACTGTAGTTCCTTTTGAAAATGCAGAGTTGAGCTCAGATAAAAATAAAGTTGTTTTTAAATCAGAAATTAAAACTGGTGATTTTGTCAGATTAAAAGCTTCTGAAATGAAAATTGGCGAAATAGTCGCAGAAAAGTTTGCTGTTATTGAACCGGAATTAGCTGGTAAAATCGTTTCTGCTGGTTCCTTTATGGTTGAAGTTTTTAAAAAGCCTGTTGTAGCAATAATTACCTCTGGAGACGAAATAGTTATGCCTTGGGAAAAGCCCGAACCATGGCAGGTTAGAACTTCTAACCCAACTGTATTATCTATGTTGGTAGAAAAATATGGCGGAAACTGTCTGGATTTCGGTATTGCAAAAGATACTGGAGACAACATAGAAGATTTATTCGTTAAAGCGATTGAATCAGCAGATATTGTTGTCACCAGCGGTGGAATCGCTATGGGAAGGCATGACCCGACTAGAAACATGTTCGAAAAACTAGGAATAGAATCCGTTTTCCAAAAATACGGCAGTCATTTCAGACCTGTGTTTTATGCCGAATACAAGGGTAAGCCAATATTTGCTCTGCCTGGCGTGGCAAGTGGAATGTACAGAATATTTGAGAAGTTTGTCGGCCCCTTCCTTCAGGCCATTACAAGTAAAAGAGCTTAGAGCAATAGAGCAATAGAGCAATAGAGCAATAGAGAATGTGCCCTAAAGCCCCTCCTTGAGGAGAATTGTATTATACCCCCTTTCGTAAAGGGGGATGTCTACGAAGTAGACTTGGGGATTTTTGAGAACTTTGCCAAGCAGTAGAAAGCCAACTCCGAAGACTTGTACTGAAGCGAAAGCCAATTCTCTTATCTACGACTCGCTTGCCATCCTGGCGCTCGCATACACTCTAAACATCCTGTTTGTCGTCTCTTACTCTCATCTCTCATCTCAAAAAAATTGTAGTCTACCCATTGTCATAAACGTATAGCTTTCAGGGCTAAAGCCCATACGCTATACTTTTTATGACAAATGTGTAGACTTCTCTTATCTCGGCACTCTAATTTGAGGTTTCACGTCTACTGTCCGCAGTTTTATAGATTGTATTATTTTAGATGCTACTCTGGATTTTTAATAAACTGTATACTGTCACTTGACAATATACAAAATTTTTTATATTTATAAATTATGATTAAGTCATTTAAACACAAGGGATTAGAGTTATTTTTCGAAACAGGAAGTACCAAAGGAATACAAGCTAATCACGAACAAAAACTTCGTATTATACTTGGTGCTTTAGATGTAGCGAAAAAACCTGAAAATCTTGACATCCCAGCTTTTCGGTTGCATCCACTGAAAGGAAATTTAAAAGGGCTGTATTCTATTACAGTTCAAGCAAACTGGCGTGTAACTTTTACCTTTAAAGGTGAAGATGTTTATGTTGTAGACTATCAAGATTATCATTAACAAAAATAATTAAAACGAAAGGAGTAATAGTGAATAAATGTTTAATCCTCCGCATCCTGGTGAATTGTTAAAAGTAGGTTATATTGACGAATTAAAATTATCTGTTTCAGAAGTCGCTCTTATGCTTGGAGTCTCAAGAAAAACCATTTACGACATTATTAACGAAAAAACAGCTATTACTCCTGCAATGGCTCTAAGAATTTCCAAAGCTTTTAATACTGAAGCAGAATTTTGGTTGAACTTACAAATGAAATACGATTTGTTTAATGCTATGCAAACAACGAATCTAGATGATGTAAAAACATATAAACAAATTGCTTAAAAATTATATCTAGTAAAACAATAAAAGTAAAAACCTCTATTAAATAAGTCGTTAAAATATTGTTTCTCAATAAAATTATCCATAAAATCACCTATATCTTTTTGAAAATTAAACAGTAGTTTTCAAGACAATTATGATTACCGCAAAATAATTAATCATAATAATTGAAAAATAATTATTATTTGCGAAGGTTGGCTTTGCTGTTTTCTAAAAGTTCTTTTGCTAGTTTGTTATTATGTTCTAATTTTAAAGCTTTTTCTGCATACTTTAGTGCATTTTTGTCATCTTCCAAAAAATAGTAAGAGGCTCCCATTCCATAAAAACACTCTGACATCTTTAATTCATCTTTTTTACTATAATTTAAAGCTTTTTCATAAGTTTTTAAAGCATTTTTATAATTTTTAGTTTTCAAATAGCATTTACCCAAAGACAAAAATGGATAATATTTATAATCAACTTCATTGTTTTTCCAGTCCCAATATTTTTCGTCCAAATACTTATTGTTTTATTATAAAGCTTTTGGGTATCTGCCCCATAAGCACTAGTAACCAACAATATGCACAAAACCAGTAATATAATTCTTTTCATAGATTCTACCTGTGTCGAGTTCATTTCAAATCAATCTATAAATGATTATAGCATAAACAAAAAAGCTACGCTTGTTTTCGTTGTAGTTATTGTTTTGAAAGAAAAACAATGTTTTAAGATTCAATATATTCAAATTAATAATTATATTGTAAAATAACTCTGTAATAATAAAAACGTATGAGCTAAAAGATTGCGTTTCATTCCCGATGAAACTTTATAAGGAATTAAGAAAAAACTTAATAAAGGCGTAAAATGAGTGAACTACAAAAATACAATGATGCTGTAAAAGTTATAAAAACAGCGATATTGCAAAGCCAATATGAAGCTGCAAAATCTGTAAATGAAAAACAGCTTATGCTTTATTTTGCTGTTGGCAAATATATTTCTATAAATTCTAGAGAGGGATTCTGGGGAAAAGGTGCGATTGACGCAATTAGTGAACTGTTAAACAGAGAACTTCCTGGACTTCGTGGTTTTACTTCAAGAAACCTTCGATATATGAGAACGTTTTATGAGGAATGGAAAATACTAGATTCAACAAAAACTGGTATGACAAACAAAGAAGAAAGTATTTATAATTTGGAACTTGCAAGTTCCAAATTTGAAGAAGTTCAAAATAATTCATTTTGGCATTTACAAGTGCCAAATATAAAAGACTTTCCATTAGAGGCTTTTTTACATATAGGTTTCACTCATCATCGAATTATTTTAGGAAAAGTTAAAGATTTGTCAGAACGTTTATTTTATATTGAACGCTGTGCGAAAGAACAATATTCTATCGAAAGTTTAAACAAAAGTATTGCTAATGACGACTTTCATCATCAAGGTAATCTTCCTAATAATTTTGTTAAATCACTTTCAGCTAGTCAGCAAGCATTGAAAGCTATTAATGTTTTCAAGGATGAATATCTGCTTGATTACATCAACGTTGAAGAGCTTGAAATAAGAGACAAGCAGGACGTTGATGAAAGATTAGTTGAAAATGCTATTATTCATAATATTAAGAATTTTATTCTTACATTTGGAAAAGGTTTTGCATTTATTCGAAACCAGTATCATTTAGATGCTTTCGGTGAAGACCAATATATTGATTTGCTTTTCTTTAATAGAGATTTGAATTGCCTGGTTGCAGTAGAACTAAAAAAGGGCAAATTTAAAACTTCGTATCTTGGCCAATTACAAGGATATTTAAGTATATTAGATGGCTTTGAAAGAAAAGCCCACGAAAACCCATCAATAGGCATTATTCTTTGTAAAGATATGAACAAATCATTTGTTGATTATGTTATTCAAGATTATTCAAAACCGATGGGCGTAGCAACATATAAGACTTCAAAAGATATGTCTGATGATTTGAAAAATGCTTTGCCAAAGATAGAGGACTTAAGAAAATTATTAGATAAAAATGAATAAGT
>JAFXRA010000338.1 GCA_017526725.1 Candidatus Rifleibacteriota bacterium | reverse complement strand
GTTGGAAGAGTTGGAAGAGTTGGAAGAGTTAGAAGGGTTGGATGGGATTGTTCTACGCTCTATGCTCTTCTTCTCTTATATCTTGTATCTCAAGTTTTGATCTTGTATCTCAAGTTTAGGTCTTATATCTTATATCTCATTTATTATTGGCTTTTATAATCATGTTCTGTAAACGTTTTAAACGGTTTTCATGATGTTTATCTAAGTTGCTCTTGACTTGGGCTGCTTTCTGCTCTTCAACTATTTTGCTGGCTTCGTCAGATAAATTTGAATCGTCATTTTGTTCTTCATTATCTTTTTTCATAAAAGGGAAAAGTTTATCAAGACCAGGAGTAACAGACTGACCGTATTTTAGTCTGTAAGCATCTATGGTATCTTTATCTGTTATTTCTGTAAGAAAGCTTATATTGCTTTCGGTAACTCCTAACACCAACATTTTACCCATTACATCTACTATATAAATAAGTCTTTTGTTATCTAACGGAACTATTCCGAGAACTTTACCAAAATTGTTGGCGCCAATACCTGTTTTCTTCTGAATAAACCACGAAGCAGCCAAGGCAAGAATAATAATTCCTAGAAGAGAAATTATCAGACTGAAAGTTGCAGATAAACCGCTTGTTTCAGGAAGCATTCTTGCTGTTGAAGAAGAGGTTCTGTTTGAAAATAACGGCAAAGCACCTTCTTTATTTTGATATATGTTTGTGCTAGTAGCGGTTGAAGATGAGGTATCTGCAGAAAGTGAAACAGAAGCGACAGTTGTTTCTGCTGCTTCTGTTGTAATATTGTCTTTTTGTGGAAAAGCTTCATTTTTAGCTTGGACAGCAACAAAATTGTTCTCATCCAAATTATCTGAAGAACTACCGATTTTTGTAGCGTTTATAAAGTTTTTGGCTGCATTGGAATTTTTGCTAGCTAAAAACAAACCGTTGTCAGCAACAACGGTTTGATTACAAACAAATAACGCTATAAGAACATGTACGACCAAAAAGGCCAAGTTAATAGCTTTTTTCACTTTTATTAAATTTTTAAGACTTGTGCTTTTATCTAAGCGCTTTTTGAACTGCTTCAATAACTCGATTCGGCTGGAATGGTTTAACAATGAAGTCTCTTGCTCCAGCCTGTATTGCATCAATAACCATGGCTTGTTGTCCCATGGCACTGCACATAATGACTCTTGCTGCAGGATCAAGCTTTTTGATAGCTTTAACCGCTTCAATACCGTTCATTTCTGGCATTGTAATATCCATTGTAACCAAATCTGGTTTCAGTTTCTGATAAAGCTCAACGGCAACTTTACCGGTTTGAGCTTCACCGATTACTTCGAAGCCATTCTTTGTGAGAATGTCTTTAATCATCATGCGCATAAAAGCTGCGTCGTCAACTATTAGAATTGTCTTTCCCATACGAAATGGAAATCTCCTTAGAGAGCCTGTAATCTATCTTGTGGATTGATTATATTTGTGATGCGGACCGCAAAGTTTTCATCTATAACAACTACTTCGCCTTTAGCAATTAGCTTGTTATTAACAAAGACTTCAACAGATTCACCGGCTAACTTATTTAATTCTACTACAGAACCTATACCTAATTCAAGTACATCTTTTATTAACATTCTAGTTCGTCCTAATTCGACGGTTATTTCTAGCGGGACGTCTAAAAGAAGGTCAATATTAGATTGTAATCCTACGCCTCCAGGCATTTGGAGCATATTAAATTCTGCAGGAGCACCTAACATGCCAGGCATACCAGGCATCATACCAGGCATTTGTCCAGGCATACCAGGCATCATACCAGGCATCATACCAGGCATTTGTCCAGGCATACCAGGCATCTGACCAGGCATACCGGGCATCATACCGGGCATTTGTCCAGGCATACCAGGCATCTGACCGGGCATACCGGGCATCATACCAGGCATCTGACCAGGCATTTGACCAGGTATTGGCTGTTGAGCCATAGGATCCATCATTGGAGGCATACCAGCACCAGGAGGTGGTGGTGGCGGTGGAACTTGAGCTTTTGGTGGTTCTTTTGCAGGTTTATTTAATTCGTGTGCCATAAGCAATGCAAATTCAGCAGGGTAAAGCTGAATCATTTCAGTAGTGGCTACATCTCCTAACTTAAGATTGTAACCTATTCTTAAAAAATCAGCTCCTTCATGAAAATCGGGCATATCAGCAGGTGCACCCTGGCTGAAATTTACCATTTCAGGGGTTGGCGGAGAAATGTCTACACGCTTTTTGAATATTTCAGCAAGGCTTGTTGTAGTTTTCCCCATCATTTGATTAAGCATTTCCTGACAGGCAGAAATATGCATTTCCTGGAATTCTACATTTACACCAGAACCACCCATGGCCAAATCACCAATTATCGCAACGGTCGGCTTTTTTAAGACCAGATAGGTAAGTCCATCAAAACCTTCAACATAAGCTATCTTTAAGACTAGATATTCGTCACTGGCACATTCTTGCACTAAATCAGAATAAGAGATAACTCTAACCTGTTCCAATACAATTTCTGCATTCTGTTGGTTAACGAACATCTGGACAACAGAAGATGTCGCACCTAAAGCTAGTTTAGCTACTTCTGTTAATTGATTAATGTCTTCTTGAGTAAATTTAGTTGTCGGACCAGCGCCGCTTGGCGGCGGAGCTGCCGGCGGAACAGGTGCAGGTTCGGGAGCAGGAGCTTCTTCACTTGCAGACGAGTCGCCTCCTCCAATTCCTCCATTTAAAAGAGCATTAATTTCTTCTTGAGAGAGAACACCATCACTCACGTTTATTCTTCCTCCTCTTGACCAGGGGGCTCAAGAACCTTGGTAATTGAAATGGCCATTTTTTTACCTAGAATACCAGGACGGCCATGGAACTTTACTTGATTTCCAACTCTAATATTCAGGTCTTCTTTTACTAACTGATTTGTTAGCAAATAATCACCAACCTGAAGATTTACTATATCTTCAAGAG
>JAFXRA010000337.1 GCA_017526725.1 Candidatus Rifleibacteriota bacterium | reverse complement strand
CATGCAAAGCTAGAATAAGCGGCATTCCTATTACAAAATACCAATGCTGGGTTTTGTGGCGGAAAATGTACATTCCAGCCCAAGTGCCTATACTGCCGCCTAAGAGGCTTACTAAAAACAATGTTTTTTCTGGAATACGCCAGGCGTTACCCTTTGCTTTGGCTTTATCTAGCCACATAACCGCTACACCTGCTATATTTAATATGCATATGTAAGCTATAGATATATATAAATAATTCATTTGGTTTCCTTACTATCTAAGGGGATATTGCAATTTTATCATATTTTTTTATAATTGAATAAAAGTTTGAAGATAAAATAAGAAAGAAGAATAAAAAATGAAAATAAATGAATTGTTGGAAATAATTAAATGGCGCAATAGCTGCCGTTCTTATGATGCTTCTAAAGAAATCTCTGACGAAGCAATTAATAATTGTATTATTGCTGCAAATAACGCTCCATCGGCTTGTAATAAGCAGCCTTGGCGTTTCGTTATCGTAAAAGACCCTCAGGTTCGCAAAGCTTTATATGAACATGGTCTTTTGCCTGGTCTAACAATGAAATGGATACAGGATGCGCCAGTTATAGCTGTTCTCTGTGCTAAATCTGATGCTATAGTTCATTGGTTCACACCAATTTTCAGTAAAATTCCATATTACTTAGTAGACAGTGGAATCGCTGGCGAACACTTTGTATTAGCCGCTGCTGCTCAGGGAATCGGAACCTGCTGGATAGGCTGGATTAACGGAAAAGGCATAAGACGCGTTTTAGGTATTCCTAGAGGTATTCAGCCAATAGCAATGTTGACAATGGGTTACCCCTTAGAAAAAAGAAATCCAGCACCTAAGCTGGATCAATCTGAAATAGCTTTTTTTGATAAGTGGGGAAAACAGAAATAATTTAATTTTTGTTGGTAGTTAAAAGTTTATGCTTCTAACTACCAACAAATAAAAACAATATGATTATTGTTATTTCTTTTTGCCCATGACCTTCTTGATAAGCTTTTCGAATTGGTTCAAATCGCTTTCGTGTCCCATAATAGCCTTTACCCAGAAATCTTTGTTTTCAAGGTCAACCTTCAAAGTCTTCTTGGCAACCTTGTGAGCCATTTCGTCGCCTGTAAACTTCAAGAAAGCTTCGTATTTGGGCAGGAACTTGGCTCCTTCTTCCCTGAACATACTCATTAAGCCGCAGCTAAGCAAGTAGCCGAAAGTGTAGGGGAAGTTGTAGAAAGTAACATCTGTAGCATAGAAATGAAGCTTAGAAGCCCAGTAGTATGGGTTTTCTCCGCCTTTTTCCATCATTTCACCGAAATTATCTCTCATAGTCTGAGACATAATTTCTTTTAGTCTTGCGACGCTGACTTCGCCATTCTGTCTTTCTTCATGGAAAGCCTTTTCGAACTTGAAGCGAATAGGAATATCAAGCATATAAGAAATTACATCGTTGATAGAATTTGTTAATACGCTTAATTTGAGAACATCAGAGGCTTTCGGGTCTTTTAAAATGCCGTCTGCAAGAATCTTTTCAGCAAATGTAGAAGCAGTTTCAGCTAATGTCATCGGGTATTTCTGGCTGTATGGAACCATATCTTTCATCATTTCGCTGTGGAAAGCATGACCGGTTTCGTGAGCAAGAGTAGAGATGTCGTTTAGGCTTCCGGTAAAGCTCATGAATACTCTTGATTCGCCAATTCTAAATGATGTTTCACACCAGGCTCCAGGTCTTTTGCCAGCTTTGGGTTCTGAATCAACCCATTTATTCTTGAGTTCAAATCTTAAGAATTCTTGCAGTCTGGGGTAAGCGATGCCGAATGCGTTATCAAGAACCTTAACGCCTTCTTCCCAAGTGAAATTGTCAGCGTTTGGTAAGTCGATAGGAGCTTCCCAGTCGTAGAAAGCCAGCTTATTCAAGCCGACGGCTTTTGCTTTTGCTTTGGCAATCTTTAAAATGAAAGGTCTGCATTCATCTAATGCTTCAAATATTGCATTTAAAGTTTTACGAGATATTCTTGCCTGTTCTAGAGCTACGTCTAAGAAATTCTTGTATCCTCGTTTATTTGCAAGAATCAGACGATTCCCAGCCAAACCATTGATACAAGCAGCGCAGGAATCTGCAACTGAATCCCAGGCTTTATTGCCGCAATCAAAAGCGGCTTTTCTGATTTTTCTATCAGCATTTCCCATTAATGAGCGGCATTGAGCTATTGGAGTATTTACAACTTTGCCGTCAGGGTAATGCATATCGAAATTCAATTTACCTGAAATTGTGTTGTAGAGTCTACCCCAAGAATGGAAACCGTCAACGCTCAAATCAGAAGCAAGAGCTTCCAAATCACTTGCCATAGTTCGTTTGCCTGTTTCCCTAAGTTCTGTTAAAAAGAATTTATTGGCTTTAAGCTTTGGTCTCGAAATAAATGCATTGAAATCTTCTGCTTTTGCATCTTTAAAAGCCATTTTTAAATACATTTCATTTTTTGCTACTTCTGCCTGATAAAGATTTAAAGTGGCTTCTTCTTTCGTATAATCGCCATTTGTGGCTTCAGCAGAACAAAGACATTCTATGTAGAGTCTGTAATGGCTCATTCCAGCGAAAAGATTCTGGGCTTCAAGAAAAAGCTTTTCCCATTTTGCCTGATTTTTGGCATTTAAAGCTGGGGTAGTAGAAGCTTCTTTCTGGAATGAAGCAAAACCATTTTTCATGTCTTTTTTGAATTTAATCATGTCTGGACCGTTG
Organism: Candidatus Rifleibacteriota bacterium; assembly: GCA_017526725.1. The sequence continues at coordinate 4,118 of JAFXRA010000337.1, read as the reverse complement.
AACTTCTTGAAAACAGAAGTCAAATCCCATTTAACACCTTTACTCATCTTCAATTTCTTCCTTTTCTAATGCTATGTGTATAATATTGCTGTAACTCACTGTCTAACGCAAACTTAAAACTTATATTTTTTTTACGAGATAGCAATATATAGCTTTTCACTCTACTTTTCAAGCTTTATTGGTAATATTGTTAGAGTAGTGCAAATAGTATCCTTTTATTCACTTCTAGTATAAATGCTATCTAAAACTATCATCTGCTATTTAACATATTTAACACTAAATGGTGCTAATTTTTGACAAAATCACAGATTTGAGATAACATACCTACACCCAAATGAAATTTACTCTATTTTATGGAGATTTTTTATATGAAAATGAAATCGATCATCGCTTCTTCGGCAATGATTCTTGCTGCTTCAGCAATATCTTTTGCTGAACCCTATTCTGATATACCAGCAAATCACTGGGCTTATGATGCTGTTAACTCAATGGTTGAAAAGGGCATCATTCAAGGTTTTCCTGATAATACTTTTAAAGGAAATGCTAGCGTAACTCGCTATCAGATGGCTATGATGGTTGCCCAGGCATTGGCTAATGTTTCTGAAGGAAAAGGCAATGTTAATAACGGGGATTTGAACGAACTTGAAAAACTGACTACTGAATTTGCAGATGAACTCACTCTTCTTGGTGTTAAAATCACAAACCTCGAAGATGATATGCAGGATATAAAAGATGGCGTGTCTGGTTTAAAGCAAGACATGGACTACATCAAGTCAAATTTCAATAATGGAAGAATTCAAAAAGTTAAACTTTCTGGTGATTTCCTTATTCGCAATTATGGTGCCGAAAGAATAGATATAGATACTTTCCATAGAACTGGCACTCAACTTCGTTTGCAGTTGGATGCCAAGGTTGATGAAAATGTAAGAGCTGTAGCTCGTTGGCGTATGATTAACGACAACGATAACGATTTCGGTGCTGCTGGTGCTCCTGGTGCTGCTTGGAATGGTTCTAACCATGCAACAAGTATTGTTGATGTTGCTTACTTAGAAGTTAAAGATATGTTCCGCTTTCATGGCGATTTCATTTTCGGCCGCAGATTCATGACTCATGGTCACGGTTTGGTTTTAAATGACTTTATGGATACTGTAAGCTACATTAAACGCTGCGGCGATGTTGATCTTGCTGTTAACTGCTTATTTGACAGACAGGGAAATGATGACACTCACAATATGTGGAACATTAATGCAGACACCAAATATCGCGGTCATGATATATACATGGGTTTGTATTATTTAAGTCATGATAAAGAAGATTTAAACAACAATTTGCCGCTTATGGTTCCTGCAGTTCCTGCATATGATGGCAATGCAAATGAATATATCGTTGAAGTCGGCAGCAAAGGTGATTTAGGAAACAACGGCTATTGGTCTTATGATTTAGGCGGTTTCTACCAGGTATTCGAAGACGGCAAAGTTAACGATGCCAACAACGGAAGAACAGATAGAAAAGGCTTTGTTCTTCATGGTGCTTTGAACTGGGACAGCAAAGAAGAATGGGCTGCTAAGGTTGCTTATACTCTAGTAGACGACGAAGCCAATATGGGTGTTAACGTTTCTTATGATGAACGCTATGTTGACAGTTCTGAAAACCCATTGGAAGACATTATGCGTGACTCAAGATATGCTATTGGGTTTAATAATGCTTATGTAACCAATCTTCAGGATACAAAGGTTCAGTTGGAATACATTCCTAGAAACAAAAATAAACATTATTTCAGAGTTGCTTATGATATGGTTCAGGCAAAAGACGACAATAAAGACAGTACTTTCTTCGCTGGCGGTGCAGGCCGTTCTGACAAAGCTGACGTTTTGACAGCTGAATACAGATATCGCTTAGCAGAAAATACCAGATTCAGAGTCGGTTATACTGATTTCAAATTTAACAAAGGAGACTTGAAACCTGGTTTTGCAGACTATCGTATTTTTTGGACAGAAATCTTAAGCAGATTCTAATAATTCTTTTTGAATGCTAAAAAACAGCCTTTGGGAAAAACTAAAGGCTGTTTTTTTATGACCTCATTATTAAAAAAGTTTTAGTTGTATTGGTTTATTTGTTTTCTTAGCAGTATTTTGACCAGTTATTTCATTTTTAATTTCTTTATAATTATCAAATTCCTTGTGTATCCAAGCCATTAATAATTCAATAATTTCATTAATTTCATTTTCAGGAATATTAATACCTTTTTTTATTTTATGCCATTTGTTTAAACAACCTCTGCAGCAGCATGCGCAGGCATGCTGTGCAATAAAAACAGGATGGCCGTGTGTAGGGGTCTGTTTCCCGTCATTGTTTATTATGGCAGGGGCAAGTTTTTTTGATATAAAATCATGACAGTGTGTCATGATTTTATCCCAGCCTTTTTCTTTAATATACTCAATATCAGCTTTTTTTAAATGAAAGCTTGCTCTAAACTTAGAGTTAGCTAATCTGAGTAATGTTGATTCAATATCCATAATAACTAGGGTTTATAAACTAAGGCTACATTGATATTATTTAAAGATAAATCTTATTTTATTGCTAAATCCCAATTTTACAATTAATGAGCAACAAATTTTACCTTATTGCCATAAATTGTTTTCCAGTCATTTTTCATGGAAATGGGAATCCAGCCATATTTCTTACAAGAGGCTTCCATTTTTTCAGCTTTTGATTTATTGCCGTTTTCGCGTTCCAAATCGTCGCAACAGAGCATAAAAGCAAGAGAGCGGTAGGGGTTATGGCTGATAACAAATTCTGCCATGCTGTTATCGCCAGAACTGTTACCAAAAGAGAGAACTGGCTGCTGACCAATTTCTTTCATAATAACTGACACTTTGTTCATTTTCAGATTTTTAATTATAAATTTTCCACCAAGAATCAGCTCGTCATCAGCTTTATAAAAATAATTCAATCCGTCGGTATTGCCTTGATTTTTGGCAATTATTGTTTCGTCAGAACCTATAATATGTCTGTTTGGAATATTCAGAACGTTTCCATCAAATATTCCGCGAACGATTAAACGGTCGGTGCCGCTTACAACATAGACTGTAAAATCGTTGGCTTGCAGATATTCGACTATTTGCACCATCGGCAGGTAAAAACCTTCACCTCGCAGCATTCCTATATAGCTAGGCATGGCTTGTTTCTTGAATTCCTGAATATAATTGTTAAATTCTTTTAATGTCATTCCAGCAAAAGCAGAGGCTACAGCCTTTCCATGGTCTACTGGCAAATTATCAAAGCTTCTGCCTGTTTCGTTCTGCATCTTAATCATGTTTGCAACTTTGCGTTCAAACATAGAAGCTTTATTCTTGTAATTCGGGTCTTCCAACACTCTATATTCTAGTAACATATAGTCAAAATAATTCGGATCGGTTTCGCAGAAAAGGGTTCCATCAAAGTCAAAAACAGCAATGCGGTCTTTGACTGGAATAAAATCCGAATTATTTTTATCTGTGATCGCTTTTATGAATGAAGTCAGTTCTTTTTTAGCTCTGGAATTGTTGTTCCAATGTGAGAGAGCATCAACTTCGCTTAAATTAGCGATTGCAGTTAAATCATTTTGTATCTTCCTGACATCTCTTGCAAAGCTTAGCTGAGGTATGGCTAAAGATATGGAAAACACTAAGATTGTTGATAATATAGAACGGAAGATTCGTTTCATTTGTAGGCCTCTTTAATTAGTTAATTAAGTTTGATTATCTTCCAAATTAATAAAATGGTCAAGCCATAATGTTGGAGCCAAGAGCCAAGCGTAGCTTGGCTGCAAAAAGGCAAGGCCTTTTTACGGTGTGATTGGTGTTTGGTGGTAGGTGGTGGGTGTCCTAAAGCCCCTACTTGAGGAGTTTTCCCGAAGATGCTGCCCCGCTTTGCGGGGAAGCTGGCGAGCATAAGCGAGACTGAAGGGGGAGCAAAGCGTTAGCTTTGCGTTAACGGGGTGGTGACCGAATCAGAGTACCCCCCTCTTTAGCGCAGCGTATTAATAATTGATAATTGAGCGTTTAGAGCAATAGAGCAATAGAGCGCTGGAGAATGATTCCTAAAGCCCCTACTTGAGGAGTTTTCCCGAAGATGCT
>JAFXRA010000336.1 GCA_017526725.1 Candidatus Rifleibacteriota bacterium | reverse complement strand
TGTTGGAATAATAATGGTTATTGCGTTGTTGACCTTGCCTGTAGCTATATCATCAAAGATTTTCAACAGGGTTTGGAAAATAATGCTTGGAGCTACTTTTCTAGGTATGCTTTTTACATGCACTGGGCTTATGATTAGTTACGAACCAAATTTGCCGTCAGGAGCCGTAACTATTGTTGTAGCCGGAGTTGTCTATTTATTAACTTTATTGTTTTCCCTCTTTAAAAAAAGAAAAGTATCTTAATATTCTTTAATTATTCTTCACTGTAATATTATGCAAAGCTTGAATTTATCATTGAATAATGGTATTTTGTACGCTTGGAGAAGATAAATATGATATTTCAGATACTAAAGTCTATTCTAATACTGGCAGGCACAATTACAGGGGTTTCAATAGCATATTCATTGATAGATAAATATCCTCAGGCAGTAAATGAATTAGTTCCCTGGGAAAATCCCCATTTTATTCTAGCTGGTTTATTTGGTTTTATCGGTTATTTAATTTGTTCTATGATAGGCAGAGGATTAAATGAATGGATTGAAAAACAAATTGAAGAAACCAATGTTTACAATTTAACCTGGAGCGCCTTAGGCTTTACTTTGGGCACTGTTGTTGCAAATTTATTATTTATACCCTTTTACATTTTAATGTTTAAAGGGGTTGGTAAATTTGATTTTCAAGACCAGTATTTAAATTCTCTTGTTTCTATGTTTTATCTTGTTTTCCCTGTGTTATTCAATCTTTTGTTTGCTTATCTCGGCGTTAAGATATTACTAAGATACAAGAAATATCAAAATATGGCTAAGGGTGAAGAAGTAAAGGTTTCTTCTAAAATATTAGATGCTAGTGCTATTGTTGATGGCAGATTTGCTGATTTATTTAAATTGGGTTTCATAGAAGGAAATATCTTAGTTCCTAATTTTATCGTTAATGAATTGATGTTTTTAGCTAATTCAAATGATTTAAACAAGAAGAACCGCGGTCAAAAAGGATTAGAAACTATTGAAAAATTAAAAAAGTCTTTTCCTGATAATTTTGTAATCATTAATAATGATTATGAAGATATAGATGAAGTTAACGGAAAATTAGTTAAATTATCTACAGAATTAAAGGCTTCACTAATTACACAGGATTTTAACACAAAGAAATTAGCAGAGCTTGAAAACATAAAAGTTCTTAATCTTAACGACCTTACAAATGCATTAAAACCTATTTTTGTCAGTGGTGAAGATATTGAAATTCAGATTGTTAAAAGAGGGAAAGAACCTCGACAGGGAGTTGGCTTTTTATCTGACGGAACAATGGTTGTCATTGAAGACGGTGGTGACCATGTTGGAGAAATAGTGAAAACAAAAGTCAACAATATATTGCAAACTGGGGCTGGCAGAATTGTTTTTTGCCGCATTGGTGAAAAAAAAGATTAATAGTTTCTGATTAGGAGTTTATATGGGTTTACAGGTTAAAGAAATAATGGATTGCAATCCCATTGTTGTTGCAGAAGACTGTACCATATTTGGGATACGAGAAATCATTATTTTAAGGCAGCCCGATTGTATTTTAGTAACCAATGACAATAAAAAAATAACCGGTATTCTGACTAACGTTCACTTAGCTTCTGCAGGCGAATTTGACAGCGACGAAAAAGTTTCTTCTATAATGATAAAAGAGTTCAAACGGGTTAATTCAAACATGTCTGTCAGGGAAGCTGCGGCTTTGCTTTCTGCAAGCGATTTAGAAGCTTTACCTGTAGTTGATAACAATGATGAACTTGTAGGTGTAGTAACTTATCGAGACATAGTCAAAGATTTGGTTGAAGATCGTGAAGATGCTTTAACACCTGAAAGTGCTGTAATATATCTTTCTATGACTAAAGATCCAGAACAGGAAGAATATTGGCTTCAAAAGGTATCTAACAAAGGTTATCGTGCGGCGATAACTCAAGTCGGGGCTACTTCAGAAAAACTAGCTGTTAAATTAAGAGAAGCAGCTATTGTCGCAGCAATAGCTCGTTCTGTTATTCGTGAAGACACAAGAGAAAAATATGCTGTAAGTATGGCTGTAAGAGATATTTACAACCAGTGTTATATAATAAACCCAGGTTTGGGTGGTGGCTTTAAAGTTGCAATTGTTCGCGGTGAAGGCCGTATTGCTGTTGCTGCTTTTGGTCACTGTGGTCATGCTCTTTCAAATGGAAATGAGCAAATTTTTATGGGGAGCAATATAATTTAAAATGTCTGAAGAAATTCGTGTTCGTTTTGCACCGTCTCCAACAGGTTATTTACATGTTGGTGGAGCTAGAACAGCTCTTTTTAACTGGCTTTGGGCTAGAAAAACCGGTGGAAAGTTTGTTTTGCGTATAGAAGATACAGATGAAGCCCGTTCTACTGTTGAATCAGTTAATGGAATGCTTCACGATTTGAAATGGCTCGGCTTGGATTGGGACGAAGGTCCTGAATATGGTGAAGGTATAGATCCATATAAACAGCAAAAAGGCGATAAAGGACCTTATTTTCAGTCACAGAGATTAGAAATTTATCAGAAAATAGCTCATGAGTTGATGGATAAAGGAATCGCTTATCCATGTTTCTGTACTGATGAAGAACTTGAAGAAAAGCGTAAAAAAGCAGAAGAAGAACATAGAAGTGTTTATTATGATGGAACCTGTCGCAACTTAAGTAAGGAAGAAGCTCAGAAGCGCATAGATGCTGGTGAGCCTTATACTATCAGAGTAAGAGTACCTCAAAAAGACTACGTTCTTGAAGATGAAGTTCGTGGTCGTGTTGAATGGAAAGCTGGAACCTTAGGCGATTTCATTATTCTTCGTTCTAGTGGTATGCCGGTTTATAACTTCTGCGTTGTGGTTGATGACGCGCTTATGGGTATTACTCATGTAGTCAGAGCAGAAGAACATCTTACAAACACACACCGTCAGCTTATTCTTTATGAAGCTTTGGGAATGAAACCTCCTAGATTCAGCCATGCTTCATTGATTCTTGGCCCAGATAAGTCAAAACTTTCTAAACGTCACGGTGCAACTTCTGTAGGTCAGTATGCTGAAGAAGGCTTTTTGCCGGAAGCTATGATAAATTTCTTAGCTTTATTAGGCTGGAACGAAGGCAACGACCGTGAAATCTATTCTGTAAAAGAATTGATTCAGTGCTTTGAATTAAGTCATATAAGCAAATCTCCTGGAGTTTTCGATAAAGACAAACTTGTTTGGATGAATGGTCAGCATTTACGTGCTATGCCTGTTGATGAACTTATACCATTGGTTGCTCCTTTGCTTAAAAAGGCTATGCCAAATGACAAGCGTCTCGATGACCCTGTTATTATGCATAAGCTTGTAGAATTGATTCAGGTTAAGATGACTCTTTTAACAGACGCTCCAGAAGTAGCAAAGACCTTTTTTGAAGCCAGTGAACCAGAAAATGACGAAGCTAGAGCAATGATTGAAACAGAAAAATCTAAAAAGCTCTTTGAAGCCTTAGCTTCTGAATTTGAAAAATGTGACTGGGTTAGAGAAGGCTATAATGCAGCAATTAAAGCCGCAGGCAAAATAGCTGAAGTTAAGGGAAAAGACCTGTTTATGCCTATAAGAGTAAAGATTACAGGCTCTTGTCATGGCCCTGAACTAGTTGGAATCTTAGATGTTTTAGGAAGAGAAGAAACTATTTCCAGATTAAAAAAATAAATTGGTTTTTCAAAGAACTTTCTTTTAAAATAATAAAAGAAAGTTCTTTTTAATTATTAAGGAAAGTCGAGTTGTTATGAGTCAGACTAAGTTTTTATTAGTGTCTTTGTTCGCAATATTTATTCTTTTATTGCCTTATAATAATACATTATTGGCGCAGGAAGAGCCAACTGATGTTTTGTCCTTAGCTTTGGATATGTTCAAATTTGATCAGTATCTGCCGGCATTAGATATGCTTGAAGCTAATGTTGAGTCAAACAAAGATAATTTTAATTATTGGTTGTATATAGGCTTAGCTCGACAGCGTACAAAACAGTTTAATAAAGCCTTAGAAGCTTATGAAACAGCTTTAAAACTTAATCCTGATGCGAAAAATCTCAAAGTTCGTATTAGCAATCTTAAAAAATCTCTTTCCAATATTGATCCTGCTCAGATTAAAGACTTTAAAACAAATGAAGAAAAGAGTAAATGGCTCTTTGATGAAGCAGATTCTCTTCGACGTGATAAAAAGGAAGAAAAAGCTTTTAGAACATTTATTCAAGCTGTTGAATATGATGTAAAACTGCTGGGCAATGATAAGAATTTTGTTCGCCGTGGGGTTGTTTTTTATAGATTATTATCAGAACGTGGTGGCGAGTATTCAAAACTCTTTTATGCTATTTTTAAATATTTTGAAGGTGAAATATCTGAAGCTTTCAATCTTATAAAAGACTTCAAAAAAGATGATTCAAAGAAGCCATTAGCTATTCAAAGATTGGAAAACTATTATTTTAAGAAATTAGCAGATGCTAATAATCAGCAAAACGAATATGAAATGGCTGAAAGAGAAGAAAAACGCAAAAAGGTCTTAGAGGCTCAAGCAAAATTAGCTAAAAAAGATAAAGAAGATAAAGAAGATAAAGATAGTAAAAATAAAATTAGCAATAAAGATATCGTTAGCTTAGAAAATGAAGTAAGTGAAGAATCTTTTACTTATGATATTGAACTTGATTTTATAAAAGATTACGCTAGTGAAATGGCTAAAGATAAGGTTAAGGAATATTTTGCCATAAACAATATGACTCGTAAGAAAAAAATTATAAGTGAAATTGGATATACTGGATGTAGTGATGAAGAAGTTTTAGAAGTTATTGCTGACGGTTTGCAACAAGATGGTATGGATTTCTTAGCAACTTCTGTTGATGCTCTGAAAACTATGAATAAACCTTCTAATGAAAAAATAGTAAATATACTTCTTAATCTGCTTGATGCCGAACGTCCAGATCACAGATATATGGGAGTTCAAGGTCTTAAATACATGTCAGCTTCTCCAGATAAGATTTTACCAAAATTAATAGATACATTTTTCTCTGAAAACAATGATTATCTTAGAAAACAATACGCTGAATGTGCTAGTAGTTATGGTAAAGAAGCTTTGGATTATGCTTATAAATTATTAGAAGAAAAATCAAGAGTAGATAGGCGTCCTGTTGCTTTGTTTATTCATGAAATGACAGGTGAAAAAGTTGATGATTTAGTCAATAGATAAAATTATTGATTATCAAAATTAAGATTTGGAGTGGTTGGCTTTAGTGGCGGCCACTCCATTTCTTTTTCTGATTTAACCAGTATTTTTTCTAGTATTGATTTAACTTTTTTTTGAATACCAGAGCAGTGACTTTCTCTTGTTCCAGCTATATTTAATATTGCAGGCTTTATCTTATTCAGCCATACTGATATATTCTGACAAGTTTGCTTTAATTGAGAATCGCTTATAAGCTTAGAATTATTATTATCCAATACAACGACATAATATGGTTTTTTTAATTCTATACAGAATCTAGTTGTTAACAAGCTTCCCTTAGAATTAATATCTGAAGAAAAAATAATCGTAGCATCAGAGTCTCTTATATTCATTCTTGTTCGAGCAGGATACATTTGAGTCGATGTCTCTTTTAACTGATAAACATAAGGGATAATTCCATCTTCTGCCTTTCTTCCTAATGGGCACCAGCCGCCATGTTTTATATTTCTTTTTATTGCAAAATCAAGGGCTCCGCGGTCAGCACCAGTCTGACCGCCGGAAATAATTACCGATATTTTATATTTTTCGATAACGCCCATAGATTAGATTCCCTTTTTATTAATAACTTTTAGGCTGTAGCTGCTAGCTGAGGGAATAATACTGCGTTTTGGTATTTATGCATTTCTTCTGACTCAGTGTTATTACCATAAAGAGGGGCAAGACTTTCTTTTTCGAACAATGCGTCAAACATATACAACTGATTAGAATGTTCTTTTGTCATTTTTAACCACATTTCTTTTCGCTTTTCGTAAGGCGCATTTTCGAATAAAAAACAAAGGAGTTCTGAAAAACCTTTTTTAACAAGATTTTCCATGGTTGCCACGGCATTAGCCATTGCGAACTTTTCTTTTTGCCCCAAGAAAGATAGAACCCATAGATCTCTGCTGCATAATGAATTGTTTGAACAGCTTTGAGCACAGTCATTATTGCATATAAATATACTTCTGAAATGCAAAGGAATTCTAGAAGCCATTTCTGCTTTGAAGCATCTGGAATCAATATTTAAAGGACAGTTTTTACAATTCATAATTTACCTCCTGTTGGTTGTTGTATTTTTTATAGTATCTGCCGCAATAAGGGTTTGATACTATAGCTTCAAGGTATTTTGAACGTATGCTCTTGCTGGCACTTGTAATACTGTTTAATTCAGCCAGGCCACAGGCTGAGAAGATTGGGTTGAGTATCCACAGGCTTCTAGGCTCATTTTCTTCCAGCCAGTTCCACATCTTTAATCTTAATTCCTGTCGAGCTGCTTGAAACAGAGATATAAGCAGTGCTCTGTCTCTGCCTATAAGAGCAGTTCTAAGAGTTTCAAATGCAAGGCCCTCAGCAAGTTCATCTTCCTGATAAAGCTTATCTATTACGTAGTAATCCATAAAACATCTGGTTCCGACATTTTTTGCACAGAAACTTTCAGAACAATGATTGCTTGTCTTTCTGCAGATAGGATTATCGCATTTAGGGGCATTTGTGTTATTAGAAGGGTTAAATGGGCAATTGTTGCAGCACATCATAATAGTTATTCCCTCCTTAAGTTAAAGAATTAAAGCGTCTGCAGTTTCTTCTACTTTTTTCTTTACTACTTTTCTTGGAACGGAATTTTTTGTTTTTGTGGTGTAAGCTGGTTGTTCACTGTAGGTAGCGCTGCTGTCTTCTTCGCTATCTTTTTTGCTGGAATTTTCAAGAAAAAGAATATTGCTGCAGTTAATACGAGTTACGTTTTGTTTTACTCCGCTTTTGTCTTCATATCTGTCTGTTTCAATACGACCTTCAACCATAACAGAACGGCCTTTTTTAAGGTATTTTACGCAATTTTCTGCCAAAGAACCCCAGGCAATAACGCTCAAATAGGTTGCTTTCTTTACTAGTTCACCATTCTGATTCTTCCAAAAATCATTTACAGCTACTGTCATAATGGTGAATCTGCGATTAGAGGCAGTGACCTTGAGTTCTGGGTCACGAGTAAGGTTACCAACTACAATTACACGATTCAGACTTATCATACTTTTTTCTCCTTAGAGATTCTTATAAGATTCGTGCAACATAATTTTTAATTTGCACATATAGTAATCATTTGAAAAATGAAAAATGGACAAAAAATTTTAAAAATTTTCAAGATTGTGAAAAAAATCACACTGTTGAAAGTATAAAATTCAGGCTATATAATTATTTAGACTATAAAGGAGCGGGTTATGGCAGAAGCAACAGCAACTCAATTAGATGCTTATAATAATTTTATAAAGAATCCTTCTCCAAAAAACGCGTTTGATTTCGTTGTTTCTTGTCATAAGTATATAAGTATTACTGCTTCAAAATGGCATCAGACTGATTTATCCAGAAAAGACAAAATCAAAGAAATTATTACAGAAATGTATTTGATTTTGTTAGAAGACTTTTCTTCGGGAAAAGCCGTAAGCTGTCAGTCCGCTTTTGCTTACTTGAATTCAAAATTGAAAAGTATGATTAACCCTCCAAAGAAATACTATTTTTCAAGTTTGAATGAGGTTTCCCCAACTCTGCTGTCGGTTAATGAACAATTTACTTTTGAAAAAGTAAATTTGATTAAGGAAATTGTCAGAATCATTAGAAAAAGCGTATTAGAAGATACTTTTAACAATAATGGCATAGTTCCTTTTTTATTTATACATATTTATCCTAAAATTCACTGGATAAGCGAATTATTGGCTGAAAAAGAGAATATTCCTGTAGAATCAAGATATGAAGCTGACGCAAAAAGATTAAAACGTTTTAATAATCAATTACGAAAGCGTTTTAATTCTGTTACCAATGGTGATTGGAGAGAAATTCTCAATTGGAATCAGTCAGAAAGAAGACACCTTGCCTGGAAAATAATTAGTATTTCTCCTGAAGAAGTAGGATTAGATGCGGCAGAAGATTTAACTCTTATAGATAAATGGCGGGAATCTTTTAACATTAAAAGTCATCAGAATTTGAATAATCTTACTGTTGCACAGAATGTTTATGATTCAATGTGTAAATGTTTACCCAAAGATAATCTGATAGCGGCTGAAGAAAGTGAATTCTGGGGAACTACACCTGACATTATATCTCAGCTTATAGGTGACTATTTTGATAATACCTCTATTGTGCAGGAAAACGAGGAAGAATATAAAACTTTTGAATCTTGTTCCCTCAGCGCAGAAAATGATAAAGAATTTATGGAAGCAGCTCAGGAACTAAATAAATGGTTTGGTAAATTGCTTTCGGAACGAAACAAGCTGATGGCTGAGAACAAGCTAAACTGGTAAAAATTGTTGGAGAATATGATGAGTCTATCTTCTGGTTATATTGTTGAATTTATCGTAAAAGGTTCTGTTCCTGAAGCAGCCGTAGTTTTAAGTATTTCTGGAACAAATGTCAGGGTTTTATTGGTAAATGGTAAGGAAACCAATATTCCTGAAAAAAAGATTCTTTATGCTTCCAACCGCTCTTTGACTAGTGTTTCTGATAAAGAAATCTGTAAACAGAATTTAATAAATATTAACAATAATAGAAAATCATTAGCAGAAAAAATAGATTTAGCTGAAATTAGAGAACTATTAGCCGAAGACCCGAAGTTCTATGAATTAAATGAAATTGCAGAATTCCTTTATGATTTAAATGATTATGATTCTATTGCTGCACTGCTTAGAAAGCTTTGTGAAGATAAGATTTATTTTAAAAACAAAAATAATACTTATCAGCCGGTTTCTGAAGATGATTTAAAGCAGTCTTTGGAACAGTTGAAGAAAAAAGAACTTCAGGAAAAAGAAGAATCTGTATTGGTAGAAGCTTTAAAAAATCTAATAAATAACTCTGTGTTAGATGATTGTTTAAAGCCATATTTGCAGGATTTAAAAGATTTTGTTGCAATTGGTGAAGAAGCTAATATCTCAAAAAAGTTTTCTAATGCTCTGAGTAAAGCCTCAATAAATAATAATCGCAAAGTATTTCAATCTTTGGTTAAGGCTGAAATTTTAAAGGAAGATGAAAATCTTGACTTAATAAAATTTAGAACACCTGTTGGTTTTTCTGAGGAACAGAAAAAAGAGGCTGAAAATAACTGCAATATTGATATAAAATCATTAAATCGTATAGATTTAACATATTTAAAAACCTGGGCAATAGATAGTCCTGGTTCGAAAGACAGAGATGATGCTTTTTCTTTTGAAAAAACAGATAATGGTTATACTTTATGGGTTCATATAGCAGATCCTTCAGAAATAGTAAAACCTGACTCTGTGTTAGATAAAGAAGCTGCGCGAAGAGGCAGTTCAATTTATATGCCTGATTTGCGTATAAATATGTTTCCTGAAATTATCAGTGAAGAATTTTTAAGCTTAGACGAAGGAAAAGAAAGAATAGCTCTAACTTTTAAATTGGATTTTTCTAATGAAATAGAATTGAAGAGTATTTCTATAAATAAATCAATAATTAAACTTGATAAAGCAACAGAATATCCTTTGGCTAATGAAATGCTTAAGTCTGATGAATGGCTTAATTCCGCATATTTGTTTTCTGAGCTGTTAAAAGCAGAACGCGTAAAAAAAGGAGCTGTAATAATTCCGAGACAGCCTGAATTAGATGTTAAAGTTGTTGAAGACAAAATTATTATAGAAAAAGAAAATCGCGATGAATTGACAGCGGGTATGATTGCTGAATTTATGATATGGGTAAATCATGCTGCTGCCCGCTGGTTCCACGAAAACTCAATACCAGCATTATTTAGAACTCAGGAAGGTGATTCGGACTTTGTTATTCCTGAGTGTGATAGTTTCGACCCGGTTGTTTTATGGAATACTTTGAGGGTTATGCGAAAAACTATTGTTGGTCCTGATTTTGGCAAACATTATTCTTTGGGAGTTATTGGTTATACTCAGATTTCATCACCTTTGAGAAGATATTCTGATTTGCTTTTACATAGACAGATAAAAGCTTTTCTTGACCAACAGCCTTATATGACTCAGGAAGAACTGAATAAACGAGTTATGATTTCAGATATCGCTGTTGATCATGCCGAAGATACTATGAGAGATAGAGAAAAATACTATATTCTTAAATATCTTAAACAGTTGCAAAAGAATTCTGAAGTTATTTTTGATGGGGTTGTAGTTGATTCTGGTTTGTCTGAAGTAAACTTCTATGTGGATTTCTTATGCTCTTTCAGACACTGCAGAAAGCCAAATTTTGATGTAACTCCTGGTATGATGGTTAAAGTAAAGGTTAACCAAATAGACCTTTTTGACGGCATAATAAGATTTGACATAAGAAAATCTTAATTAGTGCTTGTTCAATAGAGACTGTTTAAAAACTAAGAATTTATTAGAGATTAAAAGTATATGGTAATGTCCTCACCCCCTTTTGTATTACCGCCAAGGATGGCGGTATGCAAGCGAGCGACAGGAGGTCAGCGAGTCGCAAAGGGGGATTAAGGGGGATTTTATAATTACAAAGTTAGTAAGTAGAAAACTTAGTGAAATCTAATGTTTCCGCTTAATGATTCCGCATAAATTACAGCACCTTCTCCGCCTGATTTTATGCAGGCTTTTTGAGAATTAACCGGAGAGCTGTTTCCTTTCCAGTCAATTATTATTTCTCCTTTTCGAGATGTTGCATCAACAGATTTCCATGGCCCATTAAGCTTTTCGACATTAATATCGCCAGCAGTTGTAATGATTTTTACATCTGTTTCTAGAGCGATATCTGATTCGCTGATGTTTACATCTCCGTTAACGCTATTTATTTTAAGCTTGTTAACTCCACTTCTTCTAATAATTATGTCGCCAGAAGTTGAATTAACCTGTGCGTTTATTTTCTTATTGTTTTCGAGTTGAATAACCCCATTAACGCTTTCTATTTCAGTGTTTGAAATATCTGAATCGTTTACTCTGATGTCTCCGCTTATGGTTTTTATAGCTTCTATATTCAATGCGCCCTTTATTTTTACAGAAGAATTGATTGTTTTGCATATTACCTTCTTTCCTGCAGGCAAATTAATATTCAAATCAATTATTCCTTTTATGGAAGTATCGTTATTAAAACCAATAAACATTTTGTCATCTTCAATTCTTATTGCTTTATTCGTAAACCATTCTGAAGACTGCATTTCACCAATTGTTTTTTTGCTTATCTGGCCGTTTACCAAAAGTTTAAATGAATTGCCTTCATTTAGATGAATTTCACCATAAATATTTTCAATTACAAATGTATTTATATTATCTATTTCTTTTGGCGCTGGAACTATAAAATCAACACTCATGCAATCAACAGGCAGATTGCTGTGATTGGTTAATTCTGCAGCCATGGTTTCTACTACATCTTCCATCCAGGTTCCGAATTCTTTCATTTTTTCTTTTAATTCTTTACGACCTGGTTCCACTTGTTTAATTGTCTGTTGAACAGTCTGATGCAGTGTCTGAGCAATATCTCTAATGTTGATACCCAGTTTTGTAGCTTCTAAAAATGGTATGTTCGGAAAAACATTTATATTAGGCGACTGATTGGTATTTTTGTTTTCTGCTTTGTTGCTGTTTCTTACTTCATCTTCTTTATTTAGAGCATTTAGAAGTCTTTCAGATTCTTCTACAGTAATCTTGCCTTCTGATAACATTTGTAAAATCATTGTTCTGGAATCAGACATATCGGTTTCTCCTGATTTTATAGAGTTAGCACTTAATAGTAAGCTTTATATTGCTTAATTGAATTTAATTGAATATTATATAGTTTACCATAATTCTGTAATAAGCTTACAATATATGAATACCTTGTTCCTGACAGTATTTTAGCATTCTATCCGGCCAAACACTAACTTGAACTTCTCCAATGTGATGTTTTTGAAGCAGAAGCATGCTTAATCTGGACTGACCAATACCGCCGCCAATTGTTTGTGGGAATTTTCCTGCCAATAAATCTTTATGCCAGGGTAAACTAGTCTTTTTCATGGCATTTCTTTCTGTTAACTGTCTGGTTAATGTTTCCGGGTCTACTCTTATACCCATTGAGGAAAGTTCAAAAGACTTTTCAAATATTGGGTTCCAGACAAGTATATCGCCGTTTAATCCATGATGCCCTTCTGTTGTGGGGGTTGACCAGTCGTCATAGTCTGGTGCGCGTCCATCGTGAGGCTGACCATTTTGAAGTTTCCCGCCGATTCCTATAAGAAATACGGCACCAAGTTCTCTGCAAATTGCATGTTCTCGTTCTTTAGAAGATAGATTCGGATATTTTTCAAGCAAATCTTCGCTATGAATAAAATGAATTTTATGAGCAAGAAATTTGTTTAATCCATATTTGGTTGTTATGTGGTGTTCTGTAGAAAGAATGGCTGAATAAATTGTTTCTACTGTCTGTTTAAGATAGTCAAGATTTCTTTCATCTTTATCCATAACTTTTTCCCAGTCCCACTGGTCGACATATATAGAATGAATACCTGTTTCTATACTGGCTTCGTCAGGACGCAAGGCGTTCATGTCTGTATAAATACCTTCTCCGACAGGTATTTGGTAATCTGCTAAAGCTTTACGTTTCCATTTGGCCAAAGAATGAACAATTTCAAATTTTGTATTGCCTATTGCTGGAACAGAAAAAGTAACTGGTCGTTCTGTTCCGTTCAGGTCATCCTGCAGACCTGTTCCCATTTTTACATACATTGGGGCAGAAACTCTATATAGTCTTAAACTGTCTGCCAAAGTGTCTTCAAAATGTCTTTTTAATTCAAGAATTGCTCGTTCTGTCTGTAGTAAAGAAAGTCCATTCATATTTGCCTCTTTATTTATCGGTTTGCTAGTTTTTGCGGCTTTGATTGTATTCTGTATTGGTTTATTTTGCAATACTTCAATAAAAATTGATTATTTTGCCATTTGAATTTTTTTCTTTTTGGGTAAAATAAGGAATAAAATAACCATAAGAACAAGAATAGAAGGCAAAAAAATAATTAATTCAGCAACGTCTTCCGGGAGTATAAGAGGTTTATAAATTTCAAGTTTGTTCTTATTTTGTTTATAAAATTCACTTTCGAAATCAATTCCATGATAATCACAATACAAAATACAGCCTTTGTTTATGTCGCCTAAGGAATGGTAATTACAGCTTTTATTCAATAAGGTTGGTTGCGGGGAAAGAATCTTTTCAAAGTCTGAATTTTTATCAAAGAGTAATTTATTGTCTACAGTACTGAATGTAAGCTTATTTTCCGAAGAAGCTCTATCTATTGCTCTAGATATGCGTCTTTGAAATTTATGACAAGGAATATAGTCTTTTTGGGGGCGTTTGCCTGTAAAAAATCGGAATTTAAAAATTAATTCTTTTCGAATATTTTCCCAAAGAAGCATATCATGTATTCTAAAATATTCTGGATAAAGCAGTTCTTTAGGAAAATTCTCTATAGATAAGGTTGTGGAATCTGAGGCTGTTTCAGCAGCTTGTAAATCACTGGAAATAAATAATGAAGTAGCTAAAAGTAATATGAAAAATAGATTCAATCTTTTTAGAATAAATTTCATTTAATTATCTTTAATGTGGAAGAGTATAGGATGCTGCTTGTGGAGTTGTTATTACAACTGCATCTGAAGCATTTATTGGCTCATTTTTGTCGTCTATGGTATAAACAACTACTTCTTCAGGCTTTACTAATCCAAGACGTTCTCTTGCTAATCGTTCTATTCCTTCTGGAGTTGATAACATTTCCAGATTTTCTTTCAGCATGCGGTTTTCACGTTCAAGACCTTCTATTCTTTCTCGCTGTTCGGCCTCTGTCTGAAGAAGATTACGTATATCGTTATATCTTGCAAGATATATCAAAGATAGAGCAACACAAAATATTGCAGATAAAATAAACATTATTTCGGTTGAAAACCGAACTCGTTTACGTTTTGGTGATGATTCTGAATCTGACATTATTTAATTTACATCCTAAATCGCACCCTGCGCGATTCGAACGCGCGGCCTTTTGCTCCGGAGGCAAATGCTCTATCCAACTGAGCTAAGGGTGCATTCCAGTGTTTGCCTAAATCATTCTATTAATCATTAAGTAGATTCTGAACACGTTTGGCAATACTTTCAACACCTTGTTTAGCAGTTTTACTGCCGGTAAGTATTGTTTCAACTTCCGGGTTAACAATGTCTTCAAGTAAACCGAAGTCTTTTACAACCGGATTTGGTTTTGTGGTCTGCATTTGCTTCATAAAAGCTTTTTGATGTTCATCTTCAAAATTAACTAGTTTATAAGCATCATTGTTTATTGGAAGCTGATTAAGCTTTAGACACCAATCTGCCTGATTTTGTGCATTAGTAAAGAATGTTAAGAATCTGTATGAGGCTTCTTGGCGTTCTTTGGATTTGTCGTTAAAAATAACAACATCAGTACCACCAACGTTTGAAGAGCTTCCGGCTGGACCGCCAGGAATCAAGGCGATACCGAAATCAAGCTTGAGGTCTTCTTTGAAACGTTTCAAGTTCCAGGGCCCCATAATAATCATAACATACTTGCCGTTAGCAAAACCTTGTTCTGGAGTAATAGCACCAGGTTTCCAACCACCGGCTTCTACCCCTTCTTTATAAAGGCCGGCAATCATGTTGAGAGCAGCAACAGAGGCTTCGGAATCTATAACGCAATTATTGCCGTCAACAACTTTAGCTCCAAAAGTATTTAATATTGCTAAGTTCCACCAAAGTGTATTCATGATTGCAAAAGGTTCTCTGCCTTTAGAAGAATCTTTGAACTGCTTAGCAAAAGCTGAAAATTCTTCCCAGGTTTGTGGGAAAGGCTTGCCGCCTATTTGTTCGCCAAATTTATAGACAGAGTCTTGTGGTAACAGACCAAGTTCTTTGAATATTGCTCTGTTATAGAATAAAGATACACAGTTGCTCTGGTCGGGAAGACCGTAATATTTGCCATCAACGCAACAAGCATTGAGGGGAGCCTGTAAGTAATTGTTCTTTATTGTGTCGAAACCGAATGTTCCCAAATCTGCTACAGAATTCTTGCGAGCTAATTCACAAACAAAAGACCAGTCAACACGAGCCATATCTGGGCCTTGGCCAACAGTAAGTGCTGTTCTGATTTTTGGTTTATGACCATCGAAAGGAATTCTTACTGGTCTGACTGTGTACTTTGCGTTTTCTGGTTTGGCTTCCCAATCACTTATGACCTTGCGGAGCAATAATTCTTCATCATCGCCGTAAGTATGCCAGAAAGTGAGTATTGTTCTGCCATCTGATGTCGTATTCATGGTTGAAGAAGAACCCCAGCCATACCAGCACAATACTGCATAAGCAAGGACTACAGCTATAATACAAATTTTTTCTTTCATATTTGAGCCTCCCTTATTCCTTAACAGCACCAGCAGTCATACCTTCGATGAAGTAACGCTGTGCGAATAAGAACAATACTGCGATTGGAACAATTGAGAAGCAGGAAGCTGACATAATTAATCCAAGCTCAGAAGTATACTGACCTCTGAAAAGAGCCAGACCAACAGGTAAGGTTACGCTTAAGGGATTTTCGAAATCTGTAACGATTAACTGCCATAAGAAGTTTGACCAATTAGAGAGGAAAGTTAACAGGAATAAAGTTAATATAATTGGTAAGGATAACGGAATAATTACAATTCTGAATACTTGCCATTCAGAAGCGCCGTCAATCTGAGCTGCTTCTAACAAAGAATCCGGAATTGTATCCATAAACTGTTTTAACATGAAAATACCGAAAACAGATGCTAAGTGAGGTAAGAACATTGCCCATTTCGTTCCGAAAAGCCCCATTTTACAAATCATGAAGAACTGTGGAACCATGAACATCATGCCTGGTATCATCATAGACATGAGCAGGACTTTGAAAATCTTATCTTTATAAGGAAGATTCTTTTTGGAGAAAACATAGGCCCCCATTGAAGCAAAGAGAGTTACAAGAAATGCTGCTGTAGTAGATACAAGCAGGGAGTTCATGAAGTATGTTCCAAAGTTCTTTTTGTTTTCTATTGGGTCATTGAACTTTTTCATGTTTTCTTTAGCTTTATCATCAATCTTAAGAACTCTTCTGAAGTTGTTTAAGGTTGGTGATTGAGGAACTATATCGAATGGGTTGTTTGCATTTATTACAAGTTCTTGACCTGATGGTTTGAATGCTGTGCAAAGCATCCAGAAGAACGGGAAGAGAACACATACAACTCCAGCTATTAATGCTTCATAAATAACCATCTTCTTTAAATATTGGCCTCTATTAATAGTTTTTGTATCAAGATATTTCTTGATAACAAAAACTGCACAAGCAAGAGTAAATGCTAAGGCAAGGCCTCTGCACAAGGGCCCCATCTGTTCTAGTAAAACAGCGGGAGATCTGAGTTCTTTCAACCCAAGTCTGACCTTAGAAGTAGTATCTATGAATATTTTCCCATTTACTGATTCAATGCTTATATTCTTTTCTTTAATAAAGGAATTAGCCTGTTTTATTGATTCTTCAGTAAGTTTATAAATTCCGACTATATTGCCGGTCTTTTTTAATTCTTTGAGCTGATTCTTTAGATTATCAAAAGCAACTTCATTTTCTTTAGATGTTCCAAAAGCACTTGAAGAGTCGCTGAGCAGGGAATTTATCATTAAATCAGCATATTGAACAATCTTTTCGTTAGCTTCTTTTTCCTGGGCTTCTGTAGCAGAGAAAGAGGAGATAACCATTCCTGCGAACTTAAACAATTGACCAGAAATACCGAAGGTCATTGTTACCATTATTGCTAATAAAATAACAAATGATATAACTCTAATTACAGGATTTTTCATTATTTTTCACCTGCTTTCTTTTTGGCGAGCTTCTGCTGAATATAAGTAATACCAAGAGTAATGATAAGCATTATATATGAAATAGCAGCTGCATAACCATAATTACCGGCGTCAAATTGTTTATACAGATAATAACCGGCAACAGAAGTTGAACCTATTGCTTCTCCACCAACAACAACCTGTGGTCCGCCGGCTGTCATTGCGTATATTTCTGTAAAAGCATTTAAAGAACCAATGATTCCTGTGATAACCATAAAGAAAATAATAGGCTTAAGCAAAGGAACTGTTATTAATGTGAATTTTTCCCATTCACTTGCTCCGTCTATATCTGCTGCTTCGTATACGTCATTAGGAATGTTCTGGAGGGCTGCCAAGAACAAAACCATACCGAAACCGGCACCTTTTAGAGTCATAGCGAAAATAACAGCTAAAAGTGCTGTATATGGACTCCCTAAAAGACCTGTTGTATTAAAGAAGTTGTTTTTTCCGAGAAGAGCTGTACTTATTTGAGCTAAAACACCAAATTTTGGCGCATAAATCAAAGCCCAGATAACGCCTACAACCAACATATCAAGGATGTTCGGCAGGAAGAAAGCGCTTCTGAAAAAACTCTTTCCAAAGAGCTTGTTATCCAGCAGAAGAGCTAATGCTAAAGAAACAATTATACCTGAAGGTATACTGATTAATGCATAAAAAGCTGTAACTACCAGAGAAGACCAGAACTGCCAGTCTTGAATGATTCTTACATAATTTTTTAAGCCAACAAACTTCATATTTGCAAGACTAAAATCTGTTGGAGCACCTAAAAAACTGAGATAGAATGAATAAAAAATCGGGAAAACCAGAAATACCAGAAATAGTATCATGAATGGTGATAAGAAACCCCATGAAACTACGGTATCTTTTGTAGTTCGAATAGCCAAAACAAGCCCTCCTGTTTTATGCCTATTAGGAAAATTCTAAATTTTAACTTTTAGATGATAACATACCCATAAAATTTTGACAATTTTTTGTGATGGTTATGCAGAGCAAACGCAAACTTTTTTCTTTATCTATCAAGGTTTGAGTTATATTAGTTTTTTTTGTTTAAAGAAGTACCCTCTGGAGTTTGTACAAAAACTAGAAATTAGATGAAAAATCAGTATTTATTTGTAGTCTACCCATTGTCA
>JAFXRA010000335.1 GCA_017526725.1 Candidatus Rifleibacteriota bacterium | reverse complement strand
TGCCATGAAAACTTTGGTATTCGCGGAAAAACCGTCTGTAGGAAAAGATATTGCCCGTATATTAGGGGCTACAAATCGTGGAAACGGCTGCCTTGAAGGAAAAGATTACATAGTAACCTGGGGTTTTGGGCATCTCGTTTCTTTGGGTCACCCTGAAGTTCAGAATTCCAGTTGGAAAAACTGGAGTATGAGTATTTTACCTATGATCCCCAAGGAATGGAAATGTGTGGTTTTGCCTGCTTCCAAAGAACAGTATGATAATGTGGCAGCTCTTTTTAACCGTTCAGATGTAGATTGCTTGATAAATGCTGCTGATGCTGGAAGAGAAGGGGAATTGATTTTTAGATTAGTCTATAATCAGTGTGGATGCAAGAAGCCTTTTAAACGTCTTTGGATTTCAAGTATGACTGATGAGGCAATAAAAAGTGGTTTTGAAGATTTAAGACCAGGTGAAAAATACGATAATCTTGCAAAAGCGGCTGTTTGCAGAAGCAGGGCTGACTGGCTTGTCGGAATGAACCTTACTAGAGCTTATACAAAGAAATTGAACACTATGTTTACATTAGGACGTGTTCAGACTCCTACTCTTTGGATGGTAGTAAAAAGGCATGAAGAGATAACTAATTTCGTTCCAAAAGATTATTGGGAAGTTGAAGCCGTATTGGATGATTTTACCGCACAATGGTTTTCTCCGAAAGCAGAAGAATATCCGACTAGAATAGATTCTTTTGAAAAAGCTTCTGAATTAGCCGAAAGAATTAAGGGAAAAGAAGCTTCTGTAAACTCAGTTAAGAAAACGGCAAAAAGACAGTCTCCGCCAGCATTATATGATTTAACTACTCTTCAAAGAGATGCCAACTCAAAATATAGCATGACTGCAGCTGACACTTTAGCTACGCTTCAAGGATTATATGAAAAACGAAAGGTTGTTACTTATCCGAGAACTGACAGCCGTTATCTTTCAGAAGATATCTTTCCTACTATAGAAAAAAGGATGGCTTGCTTACCTCCTGAATATTCCAGTTATTTAGGCTATCTTAGGAAGAACAGACCTAAAAAGGACAAAAGGGTTTTTAATAATTCAAAAGTATCTGACCATCATGCTGTTATACCCACTGAAAAACCTGTCAGAGATATGATTGGATGGAGCAGTGCGGAAAAAAAGATATATGATTTAGTTGTTAGACGATTTTTAGCTGTGTTTTATCCTGACCATCAATATTTATCTACTTCAGTTGTTGTAAAAATAGATGATGACAGTTTTAAAGCAACGGGTAAGGTTGTTACCGATGAAGGCTGGCGAGTTCTTTATCCGAAAAGACAACAGCAGGTTAGTCAGGCGCAGTCAGGCGAAAAGTCTACTGATTCGTCAGATGATGAAGATAATATTCAGTCTCTTCCTGAGCTAAAGAAAGGTGATAAAAGAAACGTTATAAATTCAAATCTTTTAACTAAGAAAACTAAGCCTCCTTTAGAATATACTGAAGCAACTCTTCTGCAATCTATGGAAACCGCTGGAAAAATGGTAGATGATGAAGAACTTAGAGAAGCTATGAAAGATGGCGGCTTAGGAACTCCGGCTACCAGGGCAGAGATAATAGAAAAACTTATAAAAGTTGAATATATGGTTAGGGATAAGAAGAAGCTTATTCCAACAGAAAAAGGTATTAATATTATTAAAAATGCTGAACCTGAAATAATCAGCCCTGAACTGACTGGAAAGTGGGAAAAGAGATTAGCTGATATTTCTCATGGCTTAGATAACGATGCTGATTTTATGAATGCAATATCAGAGTTTGTTACGAAGATAGTAGGAAAGATAAAATCATCAAATGCTCTTCGAGATTTGGCTTCAACGATTAAAAACACATATGGCGGCTGGAAAAAACAGGGTGATAATAAGAAAGAAGAATTAGACAGGAATAAAACTGATTTAAAAAAACCTTCAGAACCTAAGGCTGTTAAGATAGAGAAGAAGGAATCCAAGTCTTTGTCTAGAGAAGTAATAGCCCCTTGCCCTGCATGTGGTAAAGGGGGTATAATAGAAGGTCAGCGTGGTTTTGGATGCAATAGATATAAAGAAGGCTGTCATTATGTCGTTTGGAAAGAAATGTATGGCAAAAAACTTTCTCAAAGTGCAATACAAGCATTAATCGCTGGAAAACCGACTAGAACTATGAGAGGTTTTAAGTTGGCGGACGGAACAGTTGTTTCTGGAAGACTCAAAATGAAAGATGACAAAAGTGGAATAGAACTTGTTTGGGTTGCTAGTCCAAGTCAGGAAGAATAATGGATCAGTTTTTTAGATTAGTTGTTTATATAATATCGGCAAATATAGCTTACTTAATCTATTCTCTCATTATGCAGGGTTTCTTTATCTATTCAAATTATATTGCCGAATTACTCTTTCTGCTGTTAATGCTGCTTATATCTTTATATTTTAATGTGGCTGCAGGATGGGTGCTCCTTGTAGCAGTAATTGGTATTGTCGTATTGGTTATTCTGCCTGTATTTTTGCAGGGAAAAATAGATTCTCTTATGGCAGAAAACAGATATGATGAAATATTGTTTTTTGCAAGAATTAAAGCTTTAATTGCTTGGAGTGAACCTAATTCTCATTTGAGGGATATGGCGGAAATAGCTGATAAATATGCTGAAACACCAGTTAAAATGGTTGATAAGCTAAAAGAACTTATGAATAAAGGTGAGCCTTTTGATGGCATGACAAGACTTTTTCTGGGTCTGATTCACTTCAACAATAGAAACTTTAATGATTTGATAAACGATTTGAAGATTCCGGATAAAACATATGATGAACAGAGCTTTGAGGAATTGTTGTATCTGGTTCGAGCATATCTGGAAACTACTAGATATGATGAAGCTGTTGAAGCTCAAATAGCTTTAGAGAAGAAAGTAAATGAAAGTAATGATAATAAAGAAGAAAGAAAGAATAATGCTATTATAAACAGGTTCGTTTTTTATGCTTTTATGGGATGGAAAGACGAATATGATAATTTCCTTAAATCTGATGAAGATGGCTTAGAACGTTTGCCTAAGGAATTAAGAGATTATTGGCAGGGAGTTTGCTATTTCTATTCTGGTGAATATGATCAGGGCGAAAGGATGATGAAAGCCGTTATTGATAATTTGCCAGAAGAAGCAATTTTCTTTAAAGAATTTATGCAGAAACGTATGATGGGTATGTTTGAACACAAAGTGTTTTTCAATGAACATGTTTTGCCAAAACTTAAAGAACTGCATGAAAAGTATAAACAAAGACTGGCTCAAGTAATAGAAATCAGCAATGAACAAAATTATGTTGTCGAACTTCAGAATAGGGTAACAAATGTTTTGTCTTTTGTTATTCTTGTTGTTTCAGTAATTTTTATTGTAGCATTTAACGTGAACGACAGTGTTGAATTAATCAATATGGGTGCGGCAAGCTCTTTTCTTTTTAATAATGGAGAATATTTCAGGCTTGTTAGTTATATTTTTGTTCATATAGGGATTCTTCATTTAATAATGAATCTTTTTGCTTTAAAATATTTTGGACCTCCTGTTGAAACTGTTGCAGGTTGGCCTGCTTTATTATTGATTTTCTTTGGAAGCGGAATCGCCGGTGGGGCATTGTCTGTTTATATGGGGAATATGTTGACTGTTGGAGCATCTGGCGGTGTGCTGGGTTTGTTGACAGCAGCTATAGTTTTTGAATTATTAAAAGTTAAAGGATCAGGTAATTTTTCTGATAAATCAAATTTTTCTACTTTAATATTTATACTAGCTATAAATGTCGGGTTTGGCTTTTTTGAAAAAGGAATAGACAATTATGCCCATTTTGGCGGACTTCTTGGAGGAGCCGTTTTAGGTCTTTTTTATGCTATTCTTATGAAAATAAGTATATTGAAGAAGTTTGCTAATATTGTTGCGATTGCTTTTGTTATAATTGTTCTAGGGATGGCTATAAATCAGCATATTGCATTATTCAATTCCAACAGTTTTTATCCTTTGAAGAACAACGCTTTTATTCGTTGTGAAGTGGCTTCTTCTTCTTTAAGTTTGGAAATACCAGACAGTTGGAGAGTAGAAGAAGAAAGTGCAAAACTACAGGAATTAAATGCAGTAGGACCTTTCGGAGAAAAAATAAATGTAATATTTGGTTTAAATACAGCTTCAGAAGAATCCTTTCTCAAGGAATATGTAGAACAGAAGAATATAGAATTTGAACAGGTGGAAGGAATCAAGCTTGTTTCTATTGTTGGTCCCGAGCTAGTTTCTTTTAAAAGAAATACTTATCATGTTGTGTGGAATGTCAAATCCTACGGAGGAGTAGCAGCATTAGATACCTATATTGCTTTTGAAGATGGTTTGGTTTATATTACTAATCTTATTGTTACTACCAAACATACTGAAAGTTATGCTTCAATAGTTAGACAAGCTGTAACTACTCTAAAACTTAAAGAAACTTTATAGTTTTTTTTGCGTACCCTCTTGAAATTGATTTATAAAAGATATACATTCCTTTTAATAGAAAAAAATAAGGGGGCTTTCCTTTAATGAGAAACCAAATTAAATTTGTTGCTTTAACAGCAATGTTGTCTTTGCCAGTTGGTTTGTTGGCTGCAGAAAGCAGTTGGTATAATCCAAAAAGCTGGTTCAATAAAGATAATAAGACTCGTTCTACAACAGTAACTGGTAATGTTGAATCAATTAAAGATCAGGTAATTTTTAAAACTTTTGATGGCCAGACACTTTTGTTAATTGGTAATAAGGCTGCTAAAGTCGGCGAATGCGGAAAAGAAGTTAAAATCAGAGTTTTTGGTAATGTTTATAAGCCATCTGATAAATATCCTACAGGCGCATTGCAGGTAAGAAACTATAAGGTAATAGATGAAGCTGCTGCTTCAACACCTATCGTTGCAACAGATGATAAAACAACATCAGAAGAACCAACTCCAGAACCATACGAAGAACCTTCTCTTGAATCTGCACCAGAAGTAGCTGAAGAAACTACTGAAGTAACTGCAGCACCTCAAGAAGATGAAACTGTTGTTGAAGTAGTCGAAGAAGAAAAAGAAGAACCAGCTCCGGCTCCAAAGGCTGCTAAGACCTATGTTGTTCAGTCTGGTGATACTCTTGGCAAAATCAGTTCAAAGCTGTTTGGAACTACAACCAAATGGAAAAAGATTGCTGAAGCTAATGGTATAACTAATCCGAAGCATTTAAAAGTTGGTATGACTCTTAAGGTTCCAGAACTCTAATTCAAAAAGAAAATATGTATAAACAAAGACGATTCATTAAACTAATGGGTTGTCTTTGTTTGTTTTTATTTTGTTTTTCGTTCTGCAGTAATATTTTCGCAGATTTAAACAATCAAACTTTAAAGACAGAGTCTATTTGCGAAAAACAGGATGATGTTGGCGGAAGCGGTGTTTACCCTTATAATTACAGGCTTATAGATAACTGTCTTGCTGCAGGCGGAAGTTTGTTTAATCCTGTTTCCAAGAATAATTCTGACGAAAAAGTATGTGAGTATATTCGTTTACTTAAAAATAATGGTATCAGTTCATTGATGCTTTTGCATGTTCCATTAAAAGATACATTGACTCCAAGATTAGAACAATGCTGTCAAAAAGAAGGCATGAAACTGATAAAAATGAGAATGAATGCTGAGCAACTTCCAACGGAAGAACAGACAAAATATTTGATGGATGCGATTGCGTCTGGTAGTTACGTGCACTGTATGTGGGGTTGTGATAGAACAGGAGCCATTATTGGCAAATATCTCAGAACCAAAGGTTATTCAGGGAAAGAAGCTTTAGAAGCTGTTGTAAACAAAGGGACTCATGCTGGAAAGCTTGGTGGCTTTAAAAGAAAGTCTGGTAATAAGAATTTGCTTTTATATTTTTGGCCTGAAGTTGAGTCCGAAGCTCCTGAAATTTATGAAGAGTTTTCAAAATAGTTTTATTCTGTTAATAAAGCCTCTTCGCTAATAGAATCGATGTCGTCAGAATAATCTTCTTCTTCTATAATTTCTTCAATAATCTCTTCTTCCGGTTCGTCTTCTATTTCTTCTATTATTTCTTCGACAATTTCTTCTTCAGGTTCCTCAACTTCTTCTATAATTTCTTCAACAATTTCTTCTTTAGGTTCTTCAACCTCTTCTATAATTTCTTCTACTATAACCTGATTGTCACTACTAGTATTGGTAATATCTCCCATGCTTTCAGAGGTCGGGTATTCTGATAAAATGGCGTCAGATTGTGGTTCTTCAATAACTTCTTCTATTATTTCCTCTACTTCTACGTTATTATTCATATTATTTACAACTGCAGTTTCTGCTGTCGGTGTCTGAATAATTTGATTATCTGCCGGAGCAGTGTTTGCATATGATTGGGTATCTGTTTGAGAAGCTTGCTGTAAGCTTTCTTGATTTGTATTATCTGTTGTTTCCTGTTTGTTTTTCTTTCGTGCTTTGAGTTTTTTGAATAGAACAAAAACAATAATGCTTAGAATTAAAATACTAATTAATACTATTACAACAATTTTTGTCAGTTTCGCTTTACTGATTTCATTAGATAAATTGACAGCTTCTTTTAGAGGATTTTTCCCTTGTATTGCTATTTTAATGTGTTTAGTAGCTTCGGCAATATTGCGTTTTTTAGTATTGTAATAGTAAAAATATGCTAACCCGTAATTTGCTTCAGGGCTGTTAGGATTTTCTTGTATTAGGTTATCTGCATAGTTCCTAATCTGGTTGACATTTGGCTTTTTCTTGTTTAATTCCAGCATAAGCATAAACTTTTGCATTGCAGGAGCTTCTGAAGCGTTAGGATTTTCATCAACTAGCTTTTGAAGTTCATCCCATTCTTTATTAGTGTATAATTCTTCACCTTTTGCAATTATTGAATTATATTTAGAGAAATCAATCTTTTTCTCTTCTTCTTCGTCGAAGTCCCCTTCGTCTTCTTCATTCTCATCAGCATCCTCTTCTTCTTCCTCTTCGTCTTCATCTTCATCGACTTTTTGCTGCCAGAAAACCAATATGGTTTGCGAGAATGATTTAAAGAATTCAAGATTTTCTTTAATGCCGTTAACCCAGTTTTGAGTTACTTTCATATCCTTAAAGAATAAAAACAGACTATAAATCTTTATTGGTTTGCTAGTTTTGTTGGATACTTTTGAATTTTGTTTCTTTTCGCTGGTTTTTGCTGTTTCCTTTTTTATTTCACTTTTTGAAACAGATGTTAATGATGTTTTATTATTATTTTCTTTAGAATCTGAAGATTTGGTTTGGTTATCAGTGTTTTGTTTATCTGTTTTTATGTTTGCTTTATTCTCTGATTTTTGAGCAGTTTTATTTATTGGTTTTGAGGTATTATCTTTTTGTTGATTGTTAGTTTTCTTAACCGTTACTTGGTTAGGGATATTCTGGTTTTTGAACTTAGTTCTTAAATCTGGTTTAATTGCCGGATAAAATTCTGGCTGAGGCAAAACAATAGTTTTTATTTCGCTGTCAACATGGTAGTCAACTTCGGGTGATTCTAAATTTTTTAGTATATCATCTATATCGCTTGCATAAGCGCTCTGCATTGCGATAAAAAGCGTTGATATCAGTAATGCTAAATATAAAAACTTTTTCACTGTTATATTGATTATTGAGCAATTTTTAAGCGAGCTTCTACGGCCAGTTTATCGCATCTTTCATTTTCCGGGTGCCCTGCATGTCCTTTTATCCAAGACCATGAAAGCTCATGTTTTTGAGAAAGTTCTAATAGTTTTTCCCAAAGTTCTTTATTTTTTACTGGTTTTTTGCCTGCTGTCTTCCATCCATTTTTTTCCCATGATGAAAGCCAATTTTTTAGAAAGGCGTCGCAGACATATTTACTATCTGTTGTTATTGTGACTTTACAAGGCTCTTTCAGACTTTCCAGACCATTTATAACAGCAAGAAGTTCCATGCGGTTATTTGTAGTTTCCTTTTCTCCGCCGGATAACTCTTTTTCTATTCCTTTGAATCTAAGAATAGAGCCCCATCCGCCTGGTCCAGGATTGCCGCTGCAAGCTCCATCGCTGAATAATTCTACTTCCTTCATTTTATGCTCCAAACTTCATTAAAAATATTATCGGAATTTTCGCCGCCAGAAATAACTATCGTGCTGTTAAAATTTACAGCCTGATGGTTTGCTCTAGGTTTGAAGTTTGTATTTACAGGAATGGAAGTCCAGGTTCTTCCATCATTAGAAGCTAATACTTCTGATATATAAGATAGATTGTTCGCAGAACCTGTTGCGCCGCTTAGCATCCAAATTCTGTTGTTAAAAAGAGTTATTGCAGAACCAAAACGAGGTGAATAAGAAGTATTTGATTCTTTAATCCAGTTTGTATTTTTATCTTTGAATAACAGCATTTCCTTTAATGCTGTTTCTTGATTGCTGCTGTCTTTACCAATACCACCAAACACAAATATACTTTCATAATTTGAATCATTGGTATCATTAAAGACAATTGCAGATGCTTTCTTCCTTGGAACAACTATTTTTGATCTGTCAGTCCAGGTTATTCCGTCAGTTGAGCACCAGATATCGCCAACTAATCCATCAGGGCTTTCTCCTAACATAACCCATAGTTTGTTTTTATAGGTGAGCATATTATGATAAGCTCTTCTTGAGAAGACTGGGTCATCTTCATAGTTATAGGTTTCTCTTGAATCAGCAACCAAAGTCCAATTTTGTCCATCAGAAGAGTTCCAAATATCGTTAAGGTAGGTTACACCGCTTTCTTCATCAATCTTAATACCGCCAGACAACCAGATTTTATTGTTGTATACCGTACAGCTATGACCAAATCTTGCACCAAATGCAGCATTATTGGTAACGAGTGTCCAATTTGCCCCATCTGATGATCTGTAAATATCTTTTAAAGGTGAGCCTGTATTACTCTTCCCACCGATAACCCAAAGGTAATTGTGGAAAGATATCATTGAATGTTCGGTGCGTGTGACGAAACCTGTTTCGCCGTCATTTTGCGTATAAAGTTTTGTCCAGTTTTCGCCTTCTCTGACAGCGGTTGTAAAACTCCAGGTTTTGTTCTCAGCAGGAGATGAATTGTTAGAATCATAGTAACTGGATAACAAGATTACATTATATTTTGTTCTATTTCCCAATGGAGAATTTGGAGTAAATAACATATTATTTCCTTTCCAATTAAATGTTCCGGAAATATCAGAGGCAGAATTGTCTTTCCTTAGCTTAAAAGCTGATTCAGCAGAGTTCTTATTGACTTCTTTATTGAAAACTACAGTTATAATTGTATTTGTTGCAACAGATACAGAGTTCGGAGCAGGTTTACATTGGCTTTCTATAATATTTGGAATCAGCAAGGTTTTGAAATTAGAACTTAATGGATTGGCTAAGGGTATTTCTTCTGTGTCTTTGGCATTTTTGCTGATGGATATTCTGATATACTGGTCTTCCTGCCAGTTTTCAGAATTTGTAATTATTAGTTTTCTATCTGAATCTTCCCATGAATAACTGATGGTTGAACTCGGTGAAATATCAATAGAAGACTGAGTTGTAGATTTATTCATAGTTTTGCTGAAGGTAATAGTAATTGAAGAATTTAATTTAATGTCAGTCTGCTGATTCCCAGGTTGAATACTTGTAATTAGTGGACTTGACACTGTTTTAAACCTTGAAGAGTAGTAGTCTAGAGATTGATTTTCAGAATCAACAGCTTGAGAAGAAATTTCAACTTTATAAGAAATGTCTGGCAGCCATTTGTTTACCGGTGTAATAATAAGATTTTTGTTATCGGACCAGTTTGTTGATATTCCTTCAGATAATGCTGGTGTTATAGATAAAGCATTATTCACACTAGTTTTATTCATTTCTTTTGAGAATACTATAGAGACCGATGTGTCTAATTTAACTTCTTCTGCATAAGAAACAGGTGTAATACTTGTTATTCTAGGTTTTTCCAAAGGAATGTCTGTATTGGTTCCAGTATTTGTATTGGTTCCAGTATTTGTATTGGTTCCAGTATTTGTATTGGGTCCAGT
>JAFXRA010000334.1 GCA_017526725.1 Candidatus Rifleibacteriota bacterium | reverse complement strand
GATAGTCTATTTTTTCTATAACTATTGGAACATGGCTGGGATTGAAATTTGAAAGCATTAGAAAGGGTATTAATGTTAATAATGCACTTATATAGCCAAAAATAGAGAAAAAGTTGTTTATTGTTGAGTTTTTGAAAAATCTAGTAAGACAAATCATTACTAGATTTATTGAAAGACCAATCAGGAAGCTTATTTCAAAATATAGTAATAAAGCGGCTGCAACAGCATTAAAAGTGAAGGCTTTGTAGCATGAAATTCCGATAAAAGCAGGCAATAAAAAAAGAATTCCAAAATAGTCAGTGATAAGACGTTCAAAAACTTTGGTTATTATCAGTATTGTCGGTGATAATGGCAAAGTAGATAAATAGTGAAAGTCTGAGCTCATTTGACCAGTATTTAATGTGTGACCAGATACCAAATCCCCAGTAAATACTATGAATATTGCATAGATAATAAGAATTCCAATGCCCCACTCAGCAATAATATTAGCAAAAGGCAATTTAAAAATAGCTTCTAAAATATCTGAAGCTCCAGAGGCTGTAGCTATTATCATTATAAAAGCAGCAAAACTTAAACCGATTAATTTACCTATGCCAGCTTTGCTTCTTATTGTGTTATAAAGAAGTCTTAATCTAATCAGAAATAGAGCTTTTATTTGTTTTATGGTTCCCATTTTTTCCTGTATCTTTCCATATAATAGGCTTCTTGTTCTAAAGGAATATCGTAGTCTTTGTCTTTGTTTCTCCAACTGGCCCAGCCGCACTGTAAACTCCAATTTAAGAACCAGCCTGTGTCATCAACCCATCTATCTTCTTTAAAATACTTTGTTGTAAATTCAGGCCAGTAATCTCCAATCTGAATAGGATAGAGACAGTTGCGTCGGTATTGATAGGTATGAATTAGTTCATGACCGCTGTGATTTCCGTCATGATTGGTTACAAAAGTATTGGCTGTGCTGTATGCTAAAGCATTAGAACCATAAAGGTTACCATTCTTTTTTTGTTTCTTTTCAAAAACCATAGTTCCGTATTTCAGAGATTTCTTATAATCAAATTTTGAACCTTGAGATAAATGAAGAATAGGTGCAACAACACCATTTATACCTAATTTTAGCTTTATATCATTGCCTTTATTTATTATCCAGACAGGGCCAACATCCATTTTAAAGGTAAAATCTTCATAACCAGCAGATTCGCAGAGGGATGCTCCTAAATTGAACATTAATTTGGTTTCCCAAGCGTATAGGGCGTTTTTTTCTTCTATTTTTGCAGCTCTTTTCATGCTTTCCTGCATTATATAACCGCCAAATATAGACTGAATAATGGCTTTCTTTATGGAAGTTCCTTCAAAGTGAGCTCTTATGGCGGCCATGCCAGTTGGTATTGCGATATTGGTTATATACAGTCTTTTCTGGTCAAACTTTGCATAGGCTTTTGGAAGATTGCATAAGAAAACTACGCCTATAAGTTTTAAGGCGCAACTAAAGATTATTAAGTGTTTTAATATCTTTTTGAACACGGACTTTTACCCTATCTTAGGTAAAAGTTCGTCTGAAATCATGAAATTTATAACTATTACGGAATAAGATTTATATTAAATGTTTCTATAGTAAGAAGATCTGCCCCCACGTAGGAGGCTGTCTAAAAACTCAAATTCATCTGAGTGGTAAATTTTCAAAAAAAACTCCTTAAAAAATAAGGTACAATCGCTATTTGATACAGATTATGCTATAATTATCCTAGCTTTAAAGGAGTTTATAATGCCGTATCAGAAAGAATTAGACAGGAAACAGGTATTTTTCACTTGTCTTGAAGATTTGATAGCAGAAGACAGTCACGCAAGAATAATAGACTGCTTTATCGACAGTCTTGATCTTAAAACAATGGGTTTTGCGAAATCACTTCCTGCAGTGGAAGGACGTCCATCTTACAGTGCCAGTAATCTCCTGAAGCTTTTCCTTTACGGCTCCAGGCATTCTTTAAACAGCTCCAGAAAACTAGAGGAGGCATGTCGGATCAATCTAGAGGTCAAATGGCTGTTGAGAGGTCTTGAACCTGACTTCAGAACAATATCCAACTTCCGCAGGGACAATATCGTGCATATGGAAAAAGTCTTCTTCGAGTTCAACCGCCGCCTTCTTGTCACTCTTGAAACAGGTTTCTATGCGATAGATGGCACAAAGATACAGGCGAACAACTCCAGGAAAAGAAATTTCACAGCCAACAAGCTTGACGACAAGATAACAAAGCTTAACGAAACCACTGCATATTACCTGAAACAGGTTGAAGAATACGATTCGATAGACAATGAACTGGACCCGAATCACAAATTTACCAGAGCGGAACTGGAAGAAAAAGTTGAAAAATATAGGAAGAAAACAGAACTGTTCCTGAAGAAACGAAAAGAAATGGAGGAAAAGGGGCTCGCCCAGATTTCCCTGACAGATTCTGATTCCAAGCTGATGAAGACAAGAAACGGTTTTTCAATGTCATATAATGTACAGACCGCTGTAGATTCCGAAACACATCTTATAAAGGACTTCAAGGTCACTGACAGACCTTCGGATTTCGGTCTTTTATCCGAAACAATAGACAGAACTAAAAAGGAAAAAGCTGACGAAATAGTCGAAGTGGTTGCTGACAAAGGCTATGAATGTCCCGAAGATATGGTGGAATGCCTTGAAAAAGGGGTGGTTCCTAACGTCATAAGCAAGAACAAGAAACAGGGTTATAAGCTTGAAACAAAGTATGAAGCAGCAGAAATAGATGAGGATACCGTAAAAAGCAGAAAGGCCGATGACATAAGGAAATGTCTCCGTGCCGCCGTCATACCTGAAGTATACAAGGATTACATAAGCGACATAAAAGTCACAGAAAAGAAAAAACTGCTGAAAGACGATGGAAGTCCGAAAACAGAATTACCAGTATATAAGATGTCAGAGCAGGAAATGAGGGAGAGAGCTCTCAAAGGATATTTCATAAGAGATGTGGAGAGAAATATAGTTTACTGCCCAGGTGGTTTTACATTAAGAGCCAGAAGCTCCAGAAGAAACGGTTCTGTAGTTTATTCTAACAGAGTGGCGTGTAAGAAATGTCCGTTGAGCAATATATGTAATAAAACTAAGAGCCCGTTCAAGGAAGTGGAATTTTCAAAAGACTCTCTTGAAAAACCATGCAAAGGGTTTATGCAGGAACCTGATACAAAAACTGGCAATAAAACAAAAAAGAAATGGATAAAGGGAAAAATAGTAAAATTCCTTCTCAAACCTGATTCTGACAAGATGGACAAAAGAAAAAACATAGCGGAACACCCTTTCGGGACTATAAAAAGAAGCCTGAACGGCTATTATTTCCTGTTAAGAAACAAGATAAAGACTACGGGTGAGTTCGCTTTATTTTCATTATCCTATAATTTCAAAATAGCCTTGAATAAATTAGGTTTTAATAAAATGATGGCTATTATGGCATAATTCTTAGCAAATAATTCATTATTTTTAGACTTTTTATCCATTTCTATAAAATATAAATTTTCCCAAATTATATTTTTTATTATTCCAAAATACTTGTATGAGTTTTTGGACAGCCTCGTAGGTGGGGGAAGTGGCACAAAGTGCCGAAAGGGGTCTTATCTTTAAAAACAACAAAAACCAACCGTTCTAAGAATTATAAGTGTTACGCTTTGCTGTGGGACACTTCGTTGTGATACGGCAACTGACGTTGCCTGTGGTAATTGTTAAAATCGTTAGAATTGTTGGAAGGGTTTGAAGGGTTGGAAGAGTTGGAAGGGTCTTCTCTTCAATCTTCTATCTTCAATCTTATATCTTATATCTTAATTCTTAAATCTTGTAACTTGTAACTTGTAACTTATGTCTTATATCTTAAATCTTGTAAATGACCTTAATTTTGACTTTCCACATAGTCGATTGGGTGCCTGGAACATAAGCTAGATTCATGCTCTGTAAAATATATTTAGAAGCAAAGGGAGATATTTTTCTCATAAATTTGTTTAACGACGTGAAGTCTCTTACTGAAATTTCATAGATTATCTCTTGAAAACCGCCGCTAGGTTCTCCTTCTTCTGTGTTGCTGATAGCTATTTCTGACATTTCTTCTGTAAGGTCGTTTATAAAATCGTTGATTCCCTTTATGGCTTTGGGATTAGGATTTTCACTGCTAAAATTAAGATTTACAGATAATTTCAGGTTTTGGGGTGTGTTTTCGGTTGCTGTTATCCCTGTTTTATTCGAGTTTTTCAAATTGTTTATTATTTTGTCGCAGGGAAGAGATTCTCTTGCCTTAAAAGTTAATTCAAGGTTTGTCTTTTCGCCAGATTGTTTCTGGTAGTCAGATGATTCTATAGATGTGATATTTTGACTGCATTCATCCAGAAGAAGTTTTTCTAGTAAATCAAAGATTCTTTCAGAAGCGTCTGTTTCTATTCCGTTATATATTCCTGATACCCATTTCGGAGATTCGGGCTCTGACGAAACTGTTTTCAGTTTTGTTATGAAATCATCTATTTTTTTATTATTGCCGTCTTTTTCTTTTGCAATAGTTATATGATACCAGGCTTGCAAATGTTCTTTCATGCGGCCGGCGATTACCGCAAGCATAAAATGACCACCAGCGTGAGAAGAATCACGTTCAAAAACTTTGTTTACTTCTTCTTTGGCTTTCTCATAATTCTTTTTTGAAAAATTACGGTTTGCCAGTTTCATATGAACAAGAATGTGGCGTTTATCTTCTTCTGATAAGGTTTTGGCGGCCGTGTCTATGAATCTTGAATTAGGTGGTTCTACTGCTAAGTCTTCTAATTTTTTCCCAGAAGAACCACCTTTGCTGTCTGTAAACTCTTTTGCTTTTTCCTTTAGTTTTTCTATATCGTAATCTTTAGCAAAAGCTGGTGAAACTAATAAGGAGAGTATGCATGAAAAGACTATTTTTTTATTCATAACAAACTCTCCAAATTAACAGACTATAACGGATGTTATAGTTAAAGTTTGGTCATTCTCAAATAAGATTAACCAATAGTTTCTTTTATGGCTTCGATAGCTTCGTCTTCTGTTGGATAACTTTCACAGAGAGTTAAAACACCAGTCATTTTTAATGCAGTCTGAGTAAGAGAAGTAAGACCGCAAATTGCTGCTTCACCTTCGCTGTAATCTATTATCTGAACTAGTATATCCAGAATCATTGATAAGCCGGTAGAGTTGATAACAGGCGTTCCTTCTAAATTGAAAACGAAGTATATGTTACCTTTGTCGATAAGCTCACTACATCTTTGACGTAATACTTGGCCTCCCGCATCATCGAGGTATCCGTGGGTCTTAACGACGACTATATTATCCCTAATTGAAAATTCAGAATTAAAATCACTCATAATTCGAATTATAGAAAGACTATTGAGTTAGTGTCAAGTTTTTAGTAAAATTCAAAAATATTAAAATGTTTTTAGTTCTTAATACACGAATATGATTAAATTTGATAATCTGAAAAAAATTTATAAGACCAAAACAGGTGAGAGTATTAAAGCTCTGGATGGGTTTTCTTTAGAAGTATCTGATAATGAGGTTTTAGCCTTGGCTGGTATAAACGGAGCTGGGAAAACAACTGCATTAAAAGCTTTGTTTAATATGATAAAACTTGATGAAGGAAAAGTTGATGTTATTTTTTCAGATTCTCTTGTTCCTCAAATTGGTTTTGCTCCAGAAATTCCTGATTTGCCGGCTTATCTTTCTGTTAATGAAGTTTTGAATCTTTCCTGCCGTTTGAGTGGAATAAATCCTTTGCCAGAGCTTTTGGACAGAAGTTTAAAAATGTTTGAACTGGAATGTTTAAAAAATAAACTTGTTTCTACTCTGTCTAAGGGAAATAAACAGCGCTTATCATTAGCTGCAGCAACGGTTTATAAGCCAGCGGTTATCGTTTTTGATGAACCTACCAGCGGGTTGGACCCATTGGGCAGAAAACTTATAAAATCAGCTATAAAGCAGTTAAAATCAGAAGGTCATACTATTATTTTTTCTACTCATATGTTGGCAGATTTGCCTGAACTTTGCGATAAAATGGCTGTGGCTCACAAAGGAAAAATTATTTTTTCTGGAACAGTCAGCGATTTTTGTTCTGATTCAAATTTGGAGGCCTTAGAAAAAAGATTTGCTTCTCTCATAGAGATGGGAGGCCAGAATGCTTAAACAAGTCTTCGAAATCGCAAAAGTTGTTGTAGTCTCTTCATTAAGAAAAAATATTGTTACTGCTTCTTTATTAATAATGCTTCCGCTGCTTTTGGCAGCTTGGCTTTTCGAAGTTTCTAATCCCGGTTTTCAATCCGGTTTCGTGTTAGATGTTGGAAGCGGTCTTATGGCTTTTCTAGCAGTAGTTATAATCGGAACATTAAGTTTCGAGCACCTGTTCTGGCCCTCAGAACAGACGACTCCATGGTTCTATTTCAGCCGTCAGAATTCACGCATACTCTTTCCTTTGGGAAAATTCTGCGGAGTCTGTTTTGTATTGGTTTTTGTTTTAGCAGTTTTTTCTTTATTATTGTCTCTACTGATATATTTTACTTCCGGAAGCTTTATATATTCTTCGTTTAAAGCTGCTTTTGCAATATGGTTAGAATATTCTGTCTTCTTTTCTGTGTTTGTATTTTTTTCAACATTTTTAAGCCGCTTGATGTCTGTTGGAATGATGCTGCCATTTTTCTTTATGGCTCATTCTTTGTCGTATCTTAAAGCAAGTTTAAATTATTGGGCTGCCGAAGCAATTTCTGTCTTCTTCCCTGATGCTGAACTCTTCAATATTCTGATAGAACAGGGAGATCTCTATTCCTTTTTGATGATATTGGTTTATTCTCTGTTTATCAGTTTATTTTATATTACTTTGGCTGGTCTGGTTTTAAGGCATAAAGACTTATGAGTTCAAAAAGACTGATAATTCTATCTATGCTTTTTTTACTGCTTAGTTTGGTTTTTCATATTTTTTTACCTGAGCAGAATAATAAAAAAAGCTATAAGCGTAGCTTTGATGCTTTGCAGATACTTCCTGAAAGACTTCGTGCTTTTATTGCGGCCAGATTCTGGGAAAAAGCCGACCATCTTATGCATAAAGGTCCGTCTGTATCTGGTCAGTTTTTTGCTGCAGGCTCATATGCCGGCAACACAGATATTATTCCTTACTTAAAATCTGTTATAGCTCTTTGCCCTGAAGAAACGGCTCCCTATCGTCTTTTAGCCAGCAATTACGCTTATCATCTAGGTATGCGAAGCGAAGCATTAAAGTTGCTCGAAGATGCTTTTTATAATTGTGAGAATTCAAAATATCTTCACGAACTTTATGCTTCAGCGGCTTTTATTCATTTATTTAGTCAATCAAAGGATTCTTCAAATCGTAAAAATGACTTGGAAAAGTCCA
The DNA here is from genome assembly GCA_017526725.1 of Candidatus Rifleibacteriota bacterium. The sequence continues at coordinate 4,784 of JAFXRA010000334.1, read as the reverse complement.
GCATATATATAGATAAAGCTATTGCAAAGTTTGTAAAAACAAGCGATTTTCCTGACCCTGTCTTTAAATTAGAGAACTATTATGTTATTAAAGCAAGAATATTCTGGGAACTTGAAAAACCTAGTGTGGCATTAGAAGCTTGGGAAAACAGCGGTAATAAACTGGAAGAAAGCGGTGATAGGCTCGCTGAACTATTATTTAAATATAAGCAAACAGGGGTTTTTGAGCCTTTAAAAGATTTATCAGATTATTCACAAAAGCATAACTATTCTTTTATTAGTGAAGAAAAAGCCTTTGAAAAGCATAATCATGAACATCAGCGTGAACATAGTCATGATACAAATCACGAGACAGATTCCGAGCATGAAAAAAGCCTGCTTCAGGCTTTGATAAGGCTTTCGCTTGAAGCAGGCTTTGTATTCTTAATCGTTATTCTACTGTACTTTCACTGTTCAAAATCTTGTGGAACTGTTTCTTGCGTATTTCGATTCTCTGCTGGAAAGTAAGTCCATCGTATTTGTCTCTAAGCTGCTGTTCAAGTTTAGAGGCTTTTGTTGAATCTTTGATATCGTATTTGATTGTTTTCTGTTCAGTTTTTGGTGCTGTTTTCTTTTCTTTTACTACAACTTTTTCTTCTGTGGTCTTAACAGGAGCTTCAGGAACAGGAGTATTGACTACTTTTTCAACCTTGATTTTTGAACCTACATTGTCACCAACGAGGATACCAAGAAGGCTGAAGGTTTCGTAGCGGCTGACTTTTTCGTTTCCTTTGAAGCTGCTATCAGAATAACCCATTTTGATACCGGCTTTGGCAATATGTTTAAGGGCTTTGTCTACAGCAGAACCTTCTTTTACATCAATGTAATTAACTCTGATATTATAATCTTTGTGTGGATAAGCGTCACTCATTACAGCGCCTAATTTGGCCAGGCTGTTTCTTGTGAGAGCATCGTCTGCATTAACAGAGGTTTCAACTTCTGACACTCTGCTTATCATATCTGCTTTTCCTGCTTTAGTAAGCATATCTTTACAGATAGTCATCATATCACCATTTTTAATACTCTTTGGAAGGCTCAATTCATGATTTAAATCAACAGTATCGAAAGCGCCTGCATTGATCAACTTTTTCATTGTTTCTGCCAATGGATTGGTTGGAGTGATATCATTGAAGAATTTTGTGATATCGGGTTCTATATAAACTGTTTTAACCTGTGGTTTTACTGTGGTCTGAGGTTTTTCAGCAGCAGGAGCAGTTTCTTTTTCTTTAATAACTTTGTCTGGTTTTTTCATTTCAAGTTCATAAAGGTTCTTTAAGAAATTCAAAGCTTCTCTGACGCTGAGTTTCTTATTTGGTTTGAAGTTATTTCTGCTCATGCCTTTGAATACGCCTTTTTCAATGGCATAACTCATCATTTCCTGATATTTTTCTTCTGGAGAATAATCTCTGAATGCTCTCTTCTTAGTAGTATCAGGAACTTTTAACATTCCCTTTTTCTGAGCATATATCATTGCTCTCATAATTGTTTCAGCTGCTTTTTGTCTTGTTAAGCTGCTCATAGGAGAAGTAGTCTGTGTAATACCCAGAGATTCTAAATTATGAGTATTGAAGTTTTTAACTATGCCTTTATTTACCAGAATCAGGTTAAGGCCTCTGTAAAAAGCTATTTCAGCGATGTTGCTCTTGAGTGTTTTTTCACTTAAGCGTTCTGAATCAAATAATCCGATTCTCTGAGAGAATTCTACTTCAGAAGCATATTTTCTTTCAACAGCATATAGTGATGATATGTTTGTTACGGCTGAAACAGAAATAGCGGCCATTAATAATCCTGCGATAAATTCTTTTTTGCAGATAAGCATTCCTATACCCTCCAGGTATTCTAATTTTCCTTGATTCACATCGGCAGTAATTTGAAAAGAGTTGACTAAAATTTTAAAATTTTTTAGTCAGAATAAAAAACTAACTAAATAATATAAGCTGTGATATTATTCTCTTTTGAAAAATAAACTGATAATAACGCCCTAATCCCTAAATGGATAACTGGAGGAATAATATGGCTTTAATGCTTTATAATTCAATGTCAAGAATGAAAGAAATTTTTAAGCCTCGTGAAGAAGGCTATGTTGGAATGTATGTATGCGGTCCGACAGTTTATGGCCCGCCTCATCTTGGTCATGCAAAAAGCTATATTACCTTTGACGTATTGGCAAAACATTTGCGCAATTCTGGCTATAAAGTCAGATATGTTCAGAATATAACAGATGTTGGTCACCTGACAGATGACGGCGATAACGGTGAAGACAAGATTCAGCGGCAAGCACGTATCGACAAGGTTCATCCTTGGGAAATAGTTGATAAATGGACTAGACAATACATGAACGATATGGAAAAACTTCGTCTTGCTCACCCAAGTTTTTATGTCAGAGCCAGTCAGCATATTCCTGAACAGATAGAAGCAATACAGGGGCTTATCGAAAAAGGCCACGCCTATGTTACTGAAAACGGCAACGTCTATTTTGATGTAGAGTCGTTTCCGCAATATGGCAAGCTTTCTGGCAGAAAGTTAGATGAACAGAAAGAAGCTGTTCGTGTTGAAGAACGTTCAGATAAACGCAATCCAAGAGACTTTGCTTTATGGAAAAGGGCCGAAGCTGGTCACATACTCAAATGGAACTCTCCCTGGGGTGAAGGTTATCCTGGTTGGCATATCGAATGTTCTGTAATGTCTAATAAGTACTTGGGGCAGACTTTTGATATTCATGGTGGCGGATTAGAAAACAAGTTCCCTCACCACGAATGTGAAATCGCTCAATCAGAAGCATTATACGGCGTTCCTTTCTGCCGTTATTGGGTTCATAACAATATGGTTACCGTTGACGGCGTAAAGATGGGAAAATCTTTAGGCAATTTCAAGACTTGTGAAGATTTGCTCTCTAAGCATTCTCCAGAAGCTATCAGAGCCTTCATTCTCAGCACTCATTATCGTTCACCCAGTAACTATACAGAAGAAGCTATTTCTGCAACTCAAAGCGGAATTAACCGTTTAGCTCAGATACAGAATGAGCTTCTTGAACTTATCGACAAAAATGTTGGTGCTAGTGTTGCTGATGGTGAAGCAAAGAAACTTGCAGACGAAGTTAACGAAAAAATAAAGGATTGTCTTGATGACGATCTTGATACACCAGGCGCTATAGCAGCTATCTATTCTTTCGTTACAAATATCAACCGTTTTATTGGTTCAAGTTCTATTTCTTCGGAAGCAGCTAAAAAGGTTTATGACGTTATTAAACTTTGGGCTGGTGATATTCTTGGTATTCTTCCCGAAAACCAGAAAGCTAGTTCTGATATAGATCTGGGTCCGATTATGGATATGGTTATCGAATTTCGCAAGGAAATGAAATCTCAGAAGAAATACGACAAGGCTGATGCAATCAGAGATAAGCTTAAGTCTGTTGGTATAGTTCTTGAAGACACCAAAGATGGGGTTCGCTGGAAGAGAGCCTGACTTTAGAGCATAGAGCGGAGAGCGGACGAGACTTCGTCTCTAAGAGCATAGAGAAACTCTATATTTCTTCTTGTTTAGACGAATTCTTCTCTCTGCAATCTTCTATCTTCAATCTTCTATCTTAATAATCATGGATATAAACAAAACTCTACTAAAAGGCTCCGATATTTTCAGTATAAAAGAAACCTGGAACCCTGAAGAAGCAGCAAAATTGCCGGCTAGGACATTGGCTTACATAGGTGATGCTGTTTATGAACTAGCTTTAAGACTAAATCATGTTTCTATAGGTATAGATGGTGCCGGGAGACTGCATGATTCCCTCGTTGGAATAGTAAGCTCACCCGCACAGGCAAAAGTTTTCGATAGCATTTTCCCTGAATTGCCTGAAGCAGAAATGAAAATGGTAAAAACCTGGAGAAACGCAAAGATTCCTGTTAGATACGGTTCTGGCACTAGATTGGAATATGCTAAGGCAACAGCTTTAGAAGCCTGGGTAGGTTATTTGTTTGTTACCGGTCAGACAGAACGTATGACAGAGGTTATTCAGACTGCAATTGATTTATCTTCTTCTGAAGAATAATCAAATAGCTGGTTTTCTATGATTAAGGAAATAAAAATGGAAAGATTCAATAAAAACAATAAATACAAAGATTCTAATAAACAGAACAACAAAAGAAGTTTTGATAAAAAAGACAATTTTAGAAAACCAGATAGAGGCGGTAGAAGTTTCGAAAAGAAATCTGAAGAAAGAAATGATTCTGATTCTCTGTATTTAAAAGGCAGACACGAAGTTGTTCAAGCTCTTGAAAGCGGCCAGTCTTTGAATTCAATATATATATCAGCAGCTGTTCGAGGCGGTATTGCTGCACAGATAAAAGAACTTGCAAGTAAGGCCAGTGTTCCTGTAAAAGAGCTCTCTCCTGATATTTTTGAAAAGAAATTCGGAGAAAAGACTCAGGGAGTTGCTGCTGAAGCGGCTGCTTTTGAATATTCAGAACTTGATGAGTTAATTGAAAGAGCAGAAGAAGGCCATCAGGTTCTTGTTGCTTTAAATCAGGTTGAAGATGCAAGAAATCTTGGGGCTATAGTGCGAACAGTTGAAGCTATGGGCTGTGACGGGGTTATTATTCCCAAACATCGTTCTGCCGGTATGACAGAATGGGCAGTTAGGACAGCTCAAGGAGCAGCAGCATGGCTACCAGTAGCCAGAGTAAACAATCTCTGTGAAGCTTTAGAAGACCTGAAAAAAGCAGGTTATTGGGTAACAGGATTAGACGGCAG
>JAFXRA010000333.1 GCA_017526725.1 Candidatus Rifleibacteriota bacterium | reverse complement strand
GCGGACAGTTGCTTGCTCAACCTTATTCTCCTCCGCGGTCTCTGTGGATTTCTACCTTCGAATTTACTTTGAGGGAACGAGCCTTGTGCGGAGAATAGAAGGTTTCGCGTCTACTGCCCGCTCTCCGCTCTCCGCTCTACTGCTCTATGCTCTGTGCTTTCTAAAGCTGTCTACCCATTGTCATAAACGTATAGCTTTCAGGGCTAAAGCCCATACGCTATACTTATTATGACAAATGTGTAGACTTCTCTTATCTCTCTCTAATCTCTTGCCAAGCTTTTCTTGGTTTAAGGGTTGCTTTTTCAGTTAATGTAATTATATTAATTACACAATATAATTTAAGGTAAGGGTTATATGGAAGACGAATCGAACGTTCAGTATTATATGTATGCAGTATTTGTCGTTTTAGGGATTATAGGCTATTTAATACGAAGAATATTATCTAAAAAGACAATTGCAGAATTAAAGAATTTTGCTGAAAGTCATAACTATATTTATCATAGTAAAGTTGAAGATAAGAGCATAGTAAAGCAACTGGATTTCCCTAAGTTTTATTCTTCTGTGAAGGTATATAATTATCTTGAAATTCCTGAAAACAACTGGACTGCTATCTGGGGAGACTGTGATAGAGAGATACATGCCAAAGGTGCTCCAGCAGGGATAGCTAGAAGTACTTTTTTTATTTTTAATTTTAATAATCTGGTAATTCCTGGATTAATAATTCCAGATTTTGAAGTCACAGATAACCAAGGTGTATTAGATTCTTTAGGTAACATGTTTTCTGATAAAGTAATTAAGTTAGATAATAATTTTTCTGCTTCTTATAATTTAAAAGGTCCTTTTGAAACCCAAACAAAAAAGTTTTTTACAGAAAAAGTCAAGAAAGCTTTTCTCAATCTAGATAATAATCACTTGCCTGATGAAAGAAATTTAAATATAAAAGATTTGGGAAACATTATTACTGGTCATTTTGGTAAATCAACCGGGGTCCAGATATACGGCTATAACAAAAAGATATTTGTTTTTTGCAGTGAAAAGACCACTTTGGAAGCTAGACAAAACTTTTATAAAATAGCTTCAGGTATAGCTAGTGCTATTGTTCAGGATGCTTTAAAAACCAACCCATCTTCTAGTGATGAAGTAAGTGAACCCCAAGACGAACTTTCGCAGTTTATTGCCAATCAGGAAAACAATTTTAATGCAATTAGCAAGAAAAATCAGTCAAATAACCAGATTCCGACAAATTCACCAAATATAAGTAAGGTTAGTGAAGATACTGAACCACAATACACTGCTCCGGAACAATCCTTAGCTCAGGAACAACCTTCTGTTAGTTCTCCAGATTTGAATCCTTCCCCAAATATCGTTTCTGACGCCCAAGATAGAGTTAGCCCGTCAGATCAGCTTTTATTGCTTTCTGCAATGATTATTGTGGATAAAAGCATTCACAGAAATGAACTCAAGAATATTTTGGATTACGGTATTAAAATAGGTTTGGAAAGGGCAGAGATAGAAAAGATCGTAACTCTTGCCAAAGACCAGCCAAATACAATTCTGCGTTCTGTGCAATTAGCTAATTTCCCGAAAGATGACAAACTGATGCATATGATTGTTCGTGTAGCTTTTGCTGACGGAAAGATAGCCAGCGAAGAATTAGAATTCCTACGTCTTATAGCAAAGAAGATGAATTATTCTAATGAGGAATTAAAAGTAATCTTAGAAGAAGAAAAACGTAATTTTCACCCCTGATTTTTAAGGATAAGCCCGTAGTCTACCCATTGTCATAAGCGTATAGCTTTCAGGGCTAAAGCCCATACGCTATACTTATTATGACAAATGTGTAGACTTCTACAACCTTGAACTCTTCCAACTCTTCTCACAATTCTAACTATTCCAACTATTATAACAATTCCCACAGGCGACATCAGTCGCCGTTTCACAGATTGCGACAGCAATCGTCTCACAACGAAGTGCCCCAACGCGAAGCTTTAGCTTTGCGTATTTTCGTAGCTATTACCCTAAAGCTCTCCCTTGAGGGAGAGAATAAAAGAGAGGGTGACCGAACCAGAGTTGCTCTTGTTTAGCGATAGCGTATTATAAGTCGAAGAATTTTTAAAACAATTCGAACCCTTCCAACCCTTATAACAATTCTCACAGGCGACATCTGTCGCCGTCTCACAGATTGCGATAGCAATCGTCTCACAACGAAGTGTCTCACAGCAAAGCACTAGCTTTGCGTATTTCTTAAAACTCATAAAAAACTTGAATAATTAGTCTGTGTAATTTATAAAAGATATACATAAAACAAAACCAATTGTATGGTTATGATTGGTGTGATTGGTTTTGAGAAAAGCTGTAAGCTACAAGCTCTAAGCTTTAAGCCAGAAATAGCAAAATAACAATAATATCTGCATTTATCTGGCTTATGGCTTATGGCTTATAACTTATAGCTTATAGCTTAAAAAAGTAAAAGGAGTTATTTTATGAGAAGTAAAACCCAATTATTCTTCAGAAATTTTTTTCTGGTTGTCGCAGTGATTTCTAGCCTTCTTTTGACCGCTTGTGGTGGTGGCGGTGGTAGTAGTAATAGTAGCCTGCCTCCAACAACCGCAAATGTTAACGTTTCAATTCAAGGAGATTTGTTTACTAAGATTATTTCTCCTGATATTAGAGCTTCACAAACTAAACAAACTGTTCAATCTCTAAAAATTCGTGCTATTGCTTATGACAATAGCAAAGGGAATGAAGTACCAGGAGTTCAACATATAAATACTATTGCTACTTATACACCAGATGGTGACTATATTGCAAAAGTAAATGGTTTAAGCAAAGACTTCGATTATAGATTTGCTGTTTTATTTGGAGAAGGAGATAACACAAGAGTATTGCTCCAAAATCACATAGATGCTGCTAGTATTAAAGAAAAAGCTACTTTTAAAATAAATGATATCTCAACCAAAAAAGTCTTAGCTTATGAAAAATGGCTTGAAAATAATCCCACAGACAAAAAATTTAATACATTCCAGGCAGAATGTTCTAAAGAGGCTTCTAAAATAGGTTATACCGAAGACTTGTATTTTGATAGTCTTGTAAATTTCTCGAAGAGTGAATTGAAAGAGAGCCTTATAAATATTACAGATGAGTCTAATCCAAACGCTCCTCTACCAACTACTGCAAGTGTTGACACTGAAAAACTCCCGGCTACAGATAATATTACAGATAATTCTGATAATCCAGTTACTCCAACAGACCCAACTGCAAAATATGCTAATTTAACTGGCAAAATATTCCCTGCTCAAAATTCAAATGTAACTTCTTTTGAAGTTGGTGTTTATAGTCCCGCAGGGTTAGAACAAAAGAAAAGTGTAAATGCAAATTCAACATTTACATTTGAAAAATTACCTGTTGGAACATATACACTAGTTATTTCTTCTGATGAAACTCTTAATATAATTAGAGAAATAATAATTGTTGGGAGTGAAACAAAAGAAATTACAGATGGAAGAAATAATTATATTCAAGCTAGTAAGGTTGAAGCAACTTTTACGCATGTTCAAGACAGCGAATTTGCAAGAATAGATATGTATGCCTTTGTTCAAAATGGTTCTGATGTTTATTACCAAGTAATTGACGGTAGCGATGGTGTATCTATTCTTAAGCAATATGACGAACAAAACAAAAAGCCTCTTGAAAAAGATATATTTGACGCATATGAAGAAAAGAACATAAGTGTTTATACTACCTCAAAAACTGCTGGTAAATTAATGTTTTTCTTTAAAAATTCTACAGGAGAAAAAGTTTTTGAAAAAGGCTATCCTTTAACATATTCATATCCTAATACATCTATGACGCAAAACAATAATGGATATAGATTAAATCTTACAGAAACAATTTCTCTTGACTTAATTCGTTGTGAAGCAGGTTCTTTCCAAATGGGCAGCCCTGAAAATGAATTTGGTAAATATGGTCATGAACAAGAAACACTACATACAGTAACCCTATCAAAACCTTTCTACTTAGGGAAATGTGAAGTTACAATTGCTCAATTTAGAGCAATAATGAATCATGTAGAGGCATATAATATTTTTGATGATTCTGTATTTTATTCAAGTGTAAATCTACCAGTTGAAAATTTAAATATTAATGGTGCAAAAGCATTCTGCGATAAGTTGAATGAAATATTTGCAGATTCTATTCCTTCAGGCTATAGATTTGATTTACCATCCGAAGCTCAATGGGAATATGCCTGCAGAGCAGGAACAACAAGCACTTTTAATAATGGCAAAAATTTAATTGCTACTACAACCGCACTTAATGACATAAATTGGGAAAATTATGATAATGGCGGACTATCAGAAACAGACTGGTATTATTGTAATTCTAGCGAAGGTCCACATGAAGTAGGCACTAAGTCACCTAACAATTGGGGTTTTTATGATATGCACGGCAATGTTTCAGAATATTGTCGCGATATGTATGCCGAAGATTCTACTGATTATCCAAATACTGCTGTTACAGACCCAGTTGCAGCTTCAACGGATGACTTTGTAAGATGTCCAATTAGAGGTGGTTCTTGGAATTCCTACCCACATTATTGTCGTTCTGCAATTCGTAGATGTTTTCAGCATCGTAATTATGCTGGTGTTGTTGATTCTCGTAACGGAAGTGATGTTGGTTTCCGCTTAGCTTTGGTACCGATACAGTAAACTGGAATTATTCAAAAAAACGCCTGAGTAATCAGGCGTTTTTTGTATAAGAAAACCACGCGATAGTCGCGTGGTTCTTTATTATAACCTTTTTTCTGTCTACCCATTGTCATAAACGTATAGCTTTCAGGGCTAAAGCCCATACGCTATACTTTTTATGACAAATGTGTAGACTTCTACAACCCTGAATTCTAGAACCTTGAACTCTTTCAACCCTTCTAACAATTATAACAATTATAACTAAAATATGGCGGACATTTGCTTGCTCAACCTTATTCAAGTGATACGCTTCGCTGTGAGACACTTAAACTAGATGCTGCCCCACGATAGTGGGGAAGCTGGATTTGGCGAAGCCAAAGACTGAAGGG